>JAABTR010000633.1 GCA_011389755.1 Deltaproteobacteria bacterium
GCGCAGAGTGATCGCTGCCGGTATTCGGTCCAAAGGGCTCATCGAGGTGAAAGCCGGCGTCAAGAGCGGTGAGCGGGTCGTGACCAAGGGGGCCTACGAAGTCCGGTTGGCCGCTGCATCGGGAGCCATCCCCGAGCACGGACACGTGCATTAAAGGGGGATGCCGATGTCTTTTATGGATCGAGTCATCCACTGGTCGCTCAAGAATCGACTGGTGGTCGTCATCGGAGCCCTGGCGCTCTGTCTTTACGGCGCGGTCGTCGCTGTCCGGATGCCGGTTGACGTGTTTCCGGATCTGACCGCGCCGACCGTGACCATTCTCACGGAGGCCCATGGTCTTGCCCCGCAGGAGGTCGAGACCCTCGTCACCATTCCCATCGAGTCGGCGGTCAATGGTGCGACCGCGGTACGCCGCGTGCGCTCCAGCTCCTCCATCGGCTACTCCATCGTCTGGGTCGAGTTCGAGTGGGACACCGACATCTACATCGCGCGGCAGATCGTCAACGAGAAGCTTCAGCTCGTCGCCTCCCAGATCCCACCCGATCTGGGCCCGCCCACCCTCGCGCCGATCTCGTCGATCATGGGCGAGATCCTATTTCTCGGCCTCACGAGCGAGCGGCACTCCGGCATGGAGGTCCGCGACACGGCCGACTGGGTGCTCCGCAAGCGCCTGCTGTCGGTTCCTGGAGTGGCCCAGGTCATCCCCATCGGCGGTGAGGTCAAGCAGTTCCAGGTGCTGGTGGACCCGGTCAAGCTCCAGGCCCTCGATGTTACGTTCGAGGAGGTGATGCACGCCGTCAAGGAGTCGAACAGCAACTCGAGCGGCGGCTTCCTCCTGCAGGGCGCCCAGGAGTCCCTCATCCGAGGTCTCGGCCGCGTCAACGTGGCCCAAGACATCGAGCGCATCGCCGTGACCGTGCGGGAGGACGTGCCCGTTCAGGTGGGCCAGCTCGGAAAAGTCGTGGTCGGGCCCGCGCTCAAACGCGGCGAGGGCTCGGCCAGCGGCAAGCCTGCCGTCATCCTTGCGGTGCTCAAACAGCCGACCGCCAACACCCTCAACCTGACCCGGGAGATCGACCATCGCCTCGATGAGATCGAGGCGACGCTGCCCGAGGGCATGCAGATAGAACGCCAGCTCTTCCGGCAATCGGTATTCATCGAGACCGCGGTGAGCAACGTGGCCAAGGCCCTGCGCGACGGCGCAATCCTCGTGGCCATCATCCTGTTTCTCTTTCTCTTCAACTTTCGCACCACGCTCATCTCGCTGGCGGCCTTGCCCGTGTCGTTGATCGTATCGGTGCTCGCCATGAAGCTCTCGGGCGCCACCATCAACACCATGACCCTCGGCGGGCTGACCATCGCCATCGGTGCCCTGGTCGACGACGCCATCATCGACGTGGAGAACGTCTTCCGCAGGCTGCGCGAGAACCGCGGCCGGGCGGTGGATGAGCAGAAACCTCCGCTCACGGTCATCTACGAGGCGTCACGAGAGATCCGGGGCTCGATTGTCTTTGCCACGCTCATCGTGATGCTGGTCTTCGTTCCGATCTTCTTTCTCACCGGCGTCGAGGGGCGTCTGCTGGCCCCGCTGGGGCTTGCCTATCTTGTGGCCATTTTTGCCTCGTTGATCGTGGCCTTGACGCTGACGCCGGCGCTTTGCGCCTATACGCTACCGCGCGCGAAATCGATCGAACACGGCGACAGCTTCGTGGTCCGCCACCTCAAACGCCTGTACCTGCCCGCGCTGCGACAAACCGTGAAGCGGCCAGGAGCGGTCATTGCCTTTAGCGCCGCGTTGCTCGCGCTGGCCCTGGTCTTGGCATCGTTCCTCGGTCGGACGTTCCTGCCCGACTTCAACGAAGGTGCTTTGAGCCTGAGCGCCGTGACTCTGCCAGGAACATCCCTCGCCGAATCCGACCGGCTCGGACGGCGCGTTGAGCAGACTCTGCTCTCGTTTCCCGAAGTGGTCTCCACCGCCCGCCGCACCGGACGTGCGGAGCTGGACGAGCACGCCCAGAGTGTGAACTCCGCGGAGATCGACGTTCGTCTGGAGATGAAGGACAGGTCCAAGGAAGAGTTTTTAGCAGCCTTGCGCAAAGAGCTCTCGGCGATTCCCGGAATGGTCATCCTGGTCGGCCAGCCGCTATCCCACCGCATCGACCATATGCTCTCTGGAACGCGAGCCAGTATCGCCATCAAGCTCTTTGGTGACGACCTGGCCGAGCTGCGCACCTACGCCGAGAAGATAAAGGGGGCGATGGCCACCGTGGAAGGCGTCGCCGATCTCTCGGTGGAGCAGCAGGTCGAGATCCCACAGCTCCATCTGGCCTTCGACCGGGAGAAGATCTCGCGCTACGGACTGCGCACCGGCGCTCTCGCCGAGATCATCGAGGCAGCGTACGCGGGACATACCGTTAGCCAGGTGCTGACGGGCGGCCGCACCTACGACCTCATCGTGCGCTACAACGCAGAGCAGCGGGCCGACCTCGATGCGATCCGCAATACGCTCATCGACACCCCCGTGGGCACCAAGGTGCCGCTCAAGATGCTGGCAGACATCCGCAACGACGTGGGACCCAACTTCATCTCCCGGGAAAACGGCCAGCGCAAGATCGTCATCGCGGCCAACACCCAGGATCGCGACCTGCGCAGCGTGGTCGACGACATGCGCCGCGCCATCGCGACCAAGGTCCAGCTGCCGCAGGGCTACTTCGTGGTCTACGGCGGTCAGTTCGAGAGTGAGAGCGAGGCTTCCAAGACCATAGGCATGCTCAGTCTGGCGGTGGTCGCGGGGATCTTTCTGCTCCTCTTCCTCGCGTTCCGGTCGGCCAAGAGCGCCTTACTCATCATGGTGAACCTGCCGCTCGCGCTCGTCGGCGGCATCGTGGCGGTTTCGCTGGGTGGCGGCGTGCTCAGCGTCGCTTCGCTGGTCGGCTTCATCACGTTGTTCGGCATCGCCACCCGAAACGGCATCATGTTGATCTCCCACTACGAGCATCTGCGCAACGTGGAGGGGGCTTCCCTTGAGGAGACCATCGAGCGTGGCTCGCTCGAGCGGCTCTCTCCGGTGCTCATGACCGCCCTCTGCGCCGGACTGGCCCTAATCCCCCTCGTGCTCGCAGGCGACCAGCCCGGAAACGAGATCCAGGCGCCCATGGGCGTTGTCATCCTCGGCGGGCTGCTCAGCTCCACGTTGCTCAACATGTTCATCGTCCCGACGATCTACGCCAGGTTCGGCGCCGGTGGCAGAGATTGCTAGTGGGCACGATATATCAAGGCGAACTCTGGCAGCACCGGCGGGCTGCTCAGATGTTCGAGGTTAGTCTCGTTTTGGCTCTTCTTTGGCGCGATCTTTGACGCGGCGAATCGATTTTGCAACGAAATCCCGCGTGGTCCGAGCGATGGTTCCCACAGGATTCCCCTCATCGCCGGAGAACTTTTCCCGTTGCTTGTTGACCCCATCGCGAACGACTTTGCCGAGGTGCTTCCCGTGCTCGATAACGAACTCGGTCGCTCTGGAACGGCTCTTGATGGCTGCGGGGGTGGCTCTTTGCTGCGCGATCTCTTCGGACACCGCCTCGAGCGCCCCGAGCATCTCGGCCGCGGTAATAAAGCGTTTGTCCGGCTCGTCGATCGCCTTGGAGATGAACCTCTCGAGAGGTTTGGGGAACGCGGCGCTGCTTAGATCGCTCAACTTGGGGTGAGGATTGTCCAGCTTGTTTTGCAGAACCTGGACAATGTCGTCACCCGGCCACACAGGACCTCCGATCAGCATTCGGAACAAAGTGATCCCCACGGCGTAGAGATCTGTTTGTTGGTTCATGGTCTGGGTTTCGATGATCTCTGGGGCGAGGTACTGGGGG
Source organism: Deltaproteobacteria bacterium (assembly GCA_011389755.1). Classification (GTDB taxonomy): domain Bacteria; phylum Myxococcota_A; class Polyangia; order JAAYKL01; family JAAYKL01; genus JAABTR01. The sequence goes on from JAABTR010000633.1 coordinate 3,864, forward strand.
GTTCCGATGAGCATACCCGCCTGGGTCAACGGCTCTAGGTCCTCGGGCAGGTCGTCTTTGGCCAGACCGAAGTCGAGGATTTTTATTCGGAGCACACCGTCGTCATCTTTGGCCTTGATCAGGTTCTCGAGCTTGATGTCTCGATGGAGAATCCCTGCCTTGTGGGCATGGCCCAGACCGCGCAGCACCTGTTTGGTTATTTCTATGGCGTCGTCGATGGCAAGAGGGCCGCGGCCCACGATCTCGGACAGGTCTTGTCCTTCCACGTAGTCCATCACCAGGAAAAAATCGCCGCGCCGGGTCTGGCCGAAGTCGACGACGCCGACGCAGTTGGGATGGTCGAGGCGGCTCAAGGCCTCAGCCTCTCGGTGGAAACGAGCGACGAGCATCTCCTGCTTGGCGAGCTGAGGATGGATGATCTTCATCGCGAAGCGCTTGGCGAGCTTGACGTGCTTGACCTTGTGAACAGAGCCCATGGCACCTTGGCCGAGACAATCGCCGAGCAAGTAGCGCCCTTCAATCGCCTCGGTGTACACGGTGCCGCTCGCGTCGGTGGATTTCGGTTTGCCG
>JAABTR010000634.1 GCA_011389755.1 Deltaproteobacteria bacterium
TCCACGAACCGAGCGAGCCGATGGCGGTCGAGACGGGTTTCGAGCTCGCACTTCTTGGGTGAAAAGGTGTCAATCTCGGCGCGGAGCACGAACCCGTGAGGCTCGAAGATATCGTTGGCCCCCTGCAGGTGACGTCGCACCCACTCGGTGGAGCGCACAACGCCGTCGTCGCACGCGGCCACCCGCACGCGGATCGGCACAGCTAAGGGCTTCGTCGCCGGGCCGTCTGCTAAAGAGGTGCCCGCCAGGGTCGACGCCAACGCCACGGCCGCCCAAGCCCACGTCCATCGCCTCGAGGTCCGTCCGTTGCAATCCATTCGCCGCGCGCCCATAGGACAATCATGCGCAAAAGGCCAGGGGGGTGTCAATGCCGGAGGGGACCCGCTCCACAGCGCAGATATCGGTCGCTCGCGGCGCAGGTCACAGGTTTTTTTTTGCGCGCGTTTCGCTAATCCGACAAGCTCGGCACGGTTATGCCGTCACTGGGCGATCATCTCGACCGAAGAGGTGGGACCGGACCCGTCGTTGCCGCCGAGCAGGTAGAGATGCGCGTTGATGCGGACGACGGCGTAGTACGAGCGCGGGACACTGAAGGCGCCGTTGGAGGCCATGAAGCCGCCCAGCACCTCTTGCGCCGCTTCGGACTCCACGTCGACGGTGAATCGTGAGCTGTTCGAGTCGAGGGGTGCGGGCTCGGCGTCCGCGGCTTCCGTGGCGACACCAGCCAAGATGTAGAGGTAGTCATCGATGATCGCGCCGCCCGCGCCCAGGGTCCTTCGGCCTTGTGGGAGCTTGGCGCTCTGGAGGACAAAGGCGCCCAAGTCGCCGGTTTGTCTGTCTATTTGGGCCGCTTCGATGGTCGCAAGCCCGGAGTTTTGCGGCGCCTCGACGATGTCGTCGCCCGCGGCCGCAAAGAGGTACAGCGGCTTCTCGACCGGCTCTAAGTCCACATCCTGCCCCTCGGGTCGCGGGGTGATGTCGCTCCCCTGGGAGCCCAGCAGGGTCAAAAAGCTCCGCGCGGTCGCGAGCTCGATCCCGGTGAGCTCGCCGATGACCAGGTCGCCGTTTTCGAGGACCTCGGCCCGCTCCACCGATTTCAAGGCGCTGTCGGTGCCGGCGTCGGAGCGCCCGCCGACGATGTAGATGTAGGTCTTCTTCGCGCCGTCTGGACCGAGATTGCCCACGACCGCCGCCCCGTGACCCTCGCGGGCCGTGACCAGTGTCGCCGGGAGCTCGGCCCACCTCGACAAGGATCCCGGCGGCAGGGGCGAGACTCCTTCGAGCGCCGCGGAATCAGCATCGGCAACCGCGGTTCCGTCGTCGACCCATTCGGCCGCATCCAGCGCGTCTGCCGCGAGGGCCCAGACCTCTTCATCCCCCACCCGGCGGTAGACCCGGTAGGTCGCTCCTTCGATCTCGTCCCAGCGCAGGGCGATCTCAACACCCTCTTCGGCGACCTCCAGCGTCACGGGATAACCGGCCACCGACTCCGCATCTGCGATGACGGCGCTCACGCGATACGAATAAAGACCGGCGGCCACGGCCCCGGCCGCGGCGGTGCGCAGCGTGGCGGACAAAAACCCCGGCGCCGGGTGGTTTGCGCCTGCGTCTTCGTAACACAGCGCGCCACCCGCCGCGTGGCCCAAGTAGCGAACCGTGCCGGGCCGCCCGTCGGCCGCCCGGGAGCGGTAGATATTGTATCCCTCGGCGCCGTCGACCGCCTGCCAGCACACCTCCAGCGTCCCGCCTTCATTGAGAATCTGCACCTCGGAAGAGGCCAGGCTCTCGCCCCAGGCGCCCGTGGCGGAGATGCGATAGTACCAGGTGCCCTCGGGCAGGTCCCCCTCGTCGAGCCAGACCGGCGGCGTGGCCGCGGGGCGGGTAGACAGGCCCAGTATGTCGGCCCGCTCCACGGTCTCGAGCGCGGCCACGGAGCCGTCTGTCACCCCCTTGGTGCTCTGGGCGCTGCCGCCCAGGGCGTACAGCGCGGAACCGACTCGAACCACGCGGTGCCCCTGACGCGGCGCCGTCATGAGGTTCGGACCGCGCGGCTCCTCTTCGGATATCCACTGATGCCCGATGGAAAATCCCCCGAGCCGACCGGTGATGCCCACCGCCGCGGATTCGACGTCGTCGCGAACGTCGCCGGCGTCATCGAGCCCGCCCACGGCGAAGATGTGGGCCTTTCCAAAGGGGTCGAACCCCACGACCGCCGCGAGCCTCTCCCTCGCCGCGGCCAAAATTATGGCTTCGACCTCGGTGAACGTCTCCTCCCCAAAGTGCCCGTCGGTCCCGTTTTTGGCTTCGTAGACGTAGAAGACATCCGATTGGCCGTCGGGATTGGTCACGCGAATGGGGTAGAATCCTATCACCAAAAGGTCCGCCGAAATCGACATCGTCAGCTCCTGGGCGGAGACGAACGCGGCGCCCTCTACCGAGATGGGCTCGCCGTCGGTCAGAAACTCCACCGCGGCGCCTTGTTGAAAATAGGCCCCGCGGATGGTGAGGGTGTCCAAGGCCTGGTTGGCCGGCCACTGCACCGGATCGATGGAGTCGATGCGCGGCGGCGGCGTGTCCGTGATGGTGAAGACCTTCGGTTCGCCCGACCCGGCATCGAGCCACTGGCCCGTCAAGTTGTCGGGATTTATCACAAAAACGTGGTACGCGCCCACCGGCATCTGAGCCGACTCCGAGGGCACCACCGCCTCCAACGTCCCGTCGTCGATAAAGCCGACCTCCGCCGCGTCGAACCTCACGCTCGCGTCGTCGGCGCTCACCCATTCGACCCACGGAGTGTTCACAAAACCTCGGCCGCGAATTGATATCCTCCTGTCGGACAAAATCTCATCGTCCCCAACTCCAATCCAGGCCAAGTCAGGCTCGACGTCGGTAACCTGAGGTGGAGGCAGCGCCGAAACAAACAGCGCGCCTTCGAGAATATCCGAGAGGCCATCTAAATCGATAACCGTTACATCATAGAGCCCTTGGGGGCGCTCCAGGTCCGCGAGGAGAGTCACGGTCGCCGACGTGCCTGTATCCGAGACGACCGCGGCGCCGAGCGCCTCGACGAGCCCCGACGCGGGCTCGGTCAGCTCAACCTCCATGCCCTCGGTGAAGCGCTCTCCGCTCAAGGTCAAAATCACGTCCTCGGTCCGGGGAGCCGCCCCCGGCGAGACCGACAAGAGCGCAGGCCCCAGGGCCACCGTCTCTGACTCCGACTCCGTATCGCTCGAATCCTCGGTCTGGCTTTGGGAGTCCGTGGACCCCTCCGTATCGGTTTCATCCGTAGAGACCGAGGTGTCGGTCTCGTCAGTGGACTCCGTGCCGGACTCGGTATCGACCGTATCGGGTTGGGTCTCGCTCCCGCTGCCCGAGTCGCTCCCGACCAGAGTCTGAGATTCCGTATCCAAAGCAGCGCTCTCGGAGTCGCCTTGCCCCGTTCCCGTGTCGAGCGGCTGTGTGCCCTCGGTCTCGCTGCCCGAGTCCGCGCTCTCGGCGTCGTCCCCGCTCGGCTCCCCCGAGCCTCCGCAGCCGGCCGCCAAACCGGCCGCCAGCAGCCCTGCCCAAACAACAAATGTGAGTCTTTTCGCCATCATGTAATACCTCCCGGGTTTGCTCCCCCGGGGCGGTACTGTTTCCATATTCGGGCCAGTCCACCGCAAAGGTTCACCTTGGTCGTCATAGTGTAATATTTTCACGGCACTGGACTTCCCTCACACATCCGGCCACACCTCATACGCCATGCAAAATCTGCACTCATCTTCTCAAAACGATGCATTTTGCGCGCAAAAAAAATCACCGCGCGGTGGAGGGGGCGAGGCTCCTTCGTATTCCAGCCGCGAGGCGTCTGGCTTGGGCGGGCGTCAGTATGGGCCGGTAGGGTTTCGGCGCGTGGTCCGTCTTCCAGACGGGATCCGAAGGCCCGGGGGTCATGAGATTTCCGCCCTCGGGGTCATGGGGCACGCCGAAGTAGTGGCACAGCTCGTGGGCCAACACGGGCGGCTTGGCGCGACCGGTCAGGTAAACCCACCGGCGGCCCCCGAGCGCGGGATCGCTCCCGCGATAGCGCCAGTGAACTCCCATCAGGTTGTAACTCGGCACGTCCACATCCTGGACTCTCTTCATGACCAGGACCGTGATCTCATCGGGGTCCAGGAACCGGATCGGCACAGCTACGGGCTCCGTCGCCGGGCCGTCGGCAAAAGAGGTGTCCGCCAGGGTCGCCGCCAGCGCCACGGCCGCCACGGCCCATGCGAGGCGCCATGACGCTCGTCTTTCAAAAATCAGATGACACACGCTCATGGAAGGAGATTGCGCAAAAGGGGCGAGTGCTGTCAACGCCGCTCGTCTCTAACGCCACTTATCGGGACAACGCGATGTCGCGCACCCAGGATCTCGCCGCCACAGACGCGTCCGCACCGG
>JAABTR010000635.1 GCA_011389755.1 Deltaproteobacteria bacterium
TTCGCCGATCTCATGGCTTCGGCGCTGGGTTCGCCCGACCTGGCCTACCTGATGCGTCTGACGGCCGGCATCATCGTGGCGTATTCGTGCTACGCGGTGTTCATCGGGTCTTTCAACGGCCAAAAGCTCTTCAGCAAGCAGGCTCTGTTCGATATCTCCTACGTGACCCTGAAGACGACCCTCATCATCGGTCTGGCCGCGGCCGGCTTCGAGGTGCTGGGGACCGTGGTGGGATTTTTGACGGCAGCCGCCATCATCGCCGTGGTGGCAGCCGTATCAGCAGGCCCTGTCGGACGGGGCGCTTTCCCGGCAGGCCGGTACTTTCGCTTCGCCGTGACTCTTGTCGTGTACACCTTTTTGCTCAACCTGGTCATGAGCTTCGACCTGTTCTTGCTCAAGGGGATCACCTCCCACCTCGCTTTGCAAAGCGGGGAGTCGGTGGAAGCGGCGTCTGACTTCGGAAAGACCCTGGCGGGAATGTACGGAGCCGCCCAAGGCCTCGCCTTCATACCTTACCAGGCGATCATCTCCATCGCTTTCGTGGCGTTTCCGCTGATCTCAAAGGTCACCTACCTGGGCGACAAGGACAAGACCAAGCAGTACATCCGAAAAACCCTGCGGTTCTCCCTGCTCGTCATCGTGGGTCTGGCGTCGGTGTTCGCGGCGGTCCCGAGCCAGGCGTTGTCGCTTGTTTTCCCCTCCGAGTATGTCGCGGCCTCCGGGGCGCTGGGCTGGCTGGCGGTGGGGATCGCCGCCTTCGGCATGATGGTGGTGGCAAACACCATCCTCAACGGCTCGGGCCGGCCGCTGCGGGCGATGATCGTCGTGATCGCCGCCTTGGCGGCGGTTTGCGTCGGCGTTGTCGTTTCGGTCTACGCGGCGGGGGCGTCTCAGGCCGCCTTGAGCGCGTCCGCCCGGGGGACGGCCATCGGGATGTTCGTGGGGATGTGCACCGGAGGCCTCATGGTCTACAAGACGTTCGGGACGTTCTGGCCGTGGGCGACATTTTTGCGAGTCTTGGCGGCGTCCGTGGCCGTCGTCTTGGGCGGGAGGTTTTTGCTGCCCCAAGCCGGCGCGCTGATATCGCTCATCGAATGCGGGGCGGTGCTGGTTATCTACTTTGTCATCCTGGGCGCCTTGGGCGAGGTTGGTCGTGAGGACTGGCAGAACGTGAAAGACGTCCTCGGCAAAACAAAGCGCCGGTCCTAAAAGCGCTGAGCACGCCGAAGCGGCTCCGCCCGAGGCCCTTCGTCCCCTAAAGAGATTGCCGGCGCTGTAGACAAATCGCCACGAATATTATAGATACGTCGTCGGTACGTCACTGACTTCGCCGGGTCTAGCCTAGGAGAGCTTCATGACGCAATCAAACGCAGCGATATACGAGCTTTCCACGCCGCTCACGATGGTCGTCGGCAGCTACGGTTCCGGCAAAACCGAAATCTCGGTCAACCTCGCCGTGGCCACGCGCATGCGCGGCTGCCGCGTCAGTGTCGCCGACCTCGACATCGTGAACCCCTACTTTCGGTGTCGTGAAGCTCAGGTCTTGATGAGAGAGCACGGGGTTCGTGTCGTCATTCCCCCCGGAGCACAGCAGTTCGCGGATTTGCCCATCGTGGTCCCGGAAATCAAGGGGATGCTCGAGCCCCAAGAGGGCGTCTTTTCGATATTCGATGTGGGAGGTGACGAGGTCGGAGCCAGACTCTTGTCTTCTTTTTCCGAGCCGCTCAAAGGACGGCCCTACCGTCTGTTGCAGGTCATCAATTCGCGGCGCCCCTTCACGAGCACGCTGGAGGGATGCATCCGCATGAAGGAAGGGCTGGAGGAGTCTTCGCGGCTTAAAGTGGGAGGTTTTATCGTCAACTCTCACCTCATCACCGACACGACCATCGAGGTCGTGCTCGAAGGATTCGAGCTGGCTCAAAAGCTCTCCGAGGAGACAGGTGTCCCGATCGAGTTTGTGACGGCCATGGGCGAGTTGGCCCAGGCGCCCGAGCTCGCGGCGCTGCCCGCGCCGATACTGCCGCTGCGACGGGTCATGCTGCCTCCGTGGTTGAAAGATGAGCCAAAAGACGATAGTTCTGACGAAAAGTCCAACAGGATGCCGGCTGGTAGGGTCAAGCCGCTCTTTGTGCCGTAGGAGTTGACCAGATGCCACAGATCAAGGTGATGGTGGAACGCTGCAAGGGCTGTGAAAGATGCAACGATGCCTGTCCTCAGGAAATCGTGAAGATGTCTCCACAGATGAACGCTAAAGGATATCAGTACGCGTATGTTGTAGATGGATCGCGCTGTATCGGTTGTCGGATGTGTGCGATCTCGTGTCCAGACTCGGCGATCGAGGTGTTCGTCGAGGGCACGCAGTACGAGTTCTTCGCGTACTAAAGGAGTCGATTCATGGCGAAAGTCTTGATGAAAGGAAACGAGGCCATCGGCGAAGCTGCGATCCGCGCCGGTTGTATCCATTTTTTCGGATATCCGATCACGCCTCAAAGCGAAGTCCCCGAATATCTGGCCAAGAGGCTGCCCGAGGTCGGCGGCGTCTTCGTCCAGGCCGAGAGCGAGGTCGCGGCGAGCAACATGATCTACGGCGCGGCCGGCGTCGGGATGCGCGTCCTCACGACCTCCTCGTCCCCCGGGATCAGCTTGATGGCCGAAGGGGTCTCCTACCTGGCGGGCGCTGAGCTGCCCGTGGTCATCGTCAACATCATGCGCGGCGGCCCCGGTCTGGGCGGCATCTTGCCTTCCCAGGGCGACTACCTTCAGGCCACCAAGGGCATGGCCCACGGCGATTTCGACCTCATCGTGCTGGCCCCGTCTTCGGTTCAGGAGGCGGTCGACCTCACGATCAGGGCCTTCCAGCTCGCCGAGAAGTACCGCAACCCGGTGATGGTGGTCGGAGACGGCATGATCGGCCAGATGATGGAGCCCGTCGATTTCCCCGAGGTCGAGGTCGGACCGCCCCTAGCGGCCGACGACTGGGCGCTGACCGGCTGCGAAGGGCGAAGCCCCAGGGATGTCAACTCCTTGTTCCTCGACGCGAATGATCTGCACAATCACAACGTCAAGCTCAAAGACAAGTTCGCTGTCATCACCGAAAACGAACAAGAGTGGGAGCTTTACAGCTGCGAGGGCGAGTACGACGTCCTCGTGACGTCCTTCGGGATGATGGCGCGCATCTGCAAGACCGCCATCGACGTCCTCGCCGAAGAGGGCATCAAGGTGGGCCTGTTCCGCCCCATCACCATCAAGCCTTACCCCTACGACGCGTGCCGCGAGGCGGCGCAAAAAGCGAAACGTCTCTTGTGCGTGGAGATGAACATGGGCCAGATGATTCAGGACGTGCAGCTGGCCACGCGCGGAGCCAAGGAGATCGATTTCTTCGGGAAAGCGGGCGGCGTGATTCCGTCGGTCGAAGACGTCATTCAAAGCGTGCGCGAGACGCTCGCCAAGACCGGGAAATAAGGAGCGAGGCATGAAGAAGATCTTCGCTTATACCGATGGTTTGACCCGACTCCCCACCCACTACTGTCCGGGGTGCACTCACGGTGTGATCCACCGTGTCGTCGGTGAAGTGATCGATGAGCTGGGTATTCGCGGCACCACGGTCGGCGTCGCGCCGGTGGGTTGCGCCGTCTTGGCCTACAAGTATTTCAACTGCGACATGTTCGAGGCCTCCCACGGCAGGGCTCCGGCCGTCGCCACGGGGGCCAAGCGCTGCCGCCCGGAGATGAGCGTGTTCACGTACCAGGGCGACGGCGATCTCGCCTCCATCGGCATGGCCGAGATCGTCCACGCGGCGAACCGCGGCGAGAAGTTCACGGTCATCTTTGTCAACAACGCCATCTACGGCATGACAGGCGGGCAGATGGCGCCGACCACCATGCCGAACCAGCGATCGACGACGACGCCTTTCGGGCGTGATGTCAACCTGGCGGGATACCCGATTCGGGTCGCTGAGATGCTCTCGACGCTGACCACTCCTGCCTATGTGTCGCGTGTCTCCTCCCACACGGCGGAGCAGACAGTCCGGGCCAAGGAGGTCATCAAGAAGGCTTTCCAGTACCAGATCGCGGGCACGTGCTTCACCTTCGTCGAAGTCCTGTCCACCTGTCCGACCAACTGGGGGCTGTCGCCCAGAGAGTCGAACAAGTGGCTCGAGAAGGAGATGCTCCCCTACTATCCGCTCGGCGATATCAAGCGGCCCGAGGATTTCGAAGGAGGTCAGCATGCCGGGAACTGAAGTCTTGATGGCCGGTTTCGGTGGGCAGGGGATGCTCCTGTCGGGCAAGCTGCTCGCTTACGCCGCGATGGATGAGGGCAAGGAGGTCAGCTGGCTGCCGTCATACGGTCCGGAGATGCGCGGAGGCACCGCCAACGTGACGGTCTGTGTTTCGGACAGACCCGTCGGGTCCCCCTATAT
>JAABTR010000636.1 GCA_011389755.1 Deltaproteobacteria bacterium
GGTATATCGGTGTGCTGCGGGATGTGACGGAGCAAACAAACCTCGAGCAGAACCTCAGGCAAGCCCGAAAGATGGAGGCCATCGGGACTCTGGCGGGGGGCATCGCCCACGACTTCAACAATATCTTATACGCCATCGGAGGGTTCATCGAGCTCGCCCAGCTCAGCGAGCACGCGCCGGCGAGCGACGCGCCCCGGTACCTCGAAGAAGCGTTCAAGGCCACGCAGCGAGCCAAGCAGCTCGTGTCCCAGATCCTCGCGTTCAGCCGTAAGTCTGAGCAGGAGAGGCGCCCTGTCCGGCTCGATCTTCTGGTCAAGGAGATGAGCCGCCTTTTGCGCGCGACCATCCCCAGCACGATTCGCATCACGACCCGCATCGACGTCAGCGATCCGCTCGTGAGCGCCGATCCCAGTCAGCTGCACCAGATCATCATGAACCTGTGCACGAACGCGGCCTACGCCATGCGCGACAGAGGGGGAGAGATGGAGGTCGCCCTCGAGCCGGTGGAGTCCGCGTCTGCCCACAAGGCGGCGGTGCGGCTCTTGGTGCGCGACACCGGGGCCGGGATGAGCGAGGAGGTCACGCGCCGGATCTTCGAACCCTTTTTCACCACGAAGCCGGCGGACGAAGGGACCGGGATGGGCTTGTCGGTGGTGATGGGGATCGTGGAGAGCCTCGGCGGGACCATCCAAGTTGCCAGCGAGCCCGGGGTTGGGACGACGTTCTGGGTCGAGCTGCCCGTGTCGCGAGAGGTCGCTCAGGGGCCGGTTTTGACCAAACCACCTGAGCCCACCGTCGGGATCGCCCCTGGGAAAAGGGTCTTGGTGGTGGACGACGAGCCGGATATCACAGAGATCATGGGGGCCATTTTGGCACGGGCCGGGTTTGAAGTCGAGACGGCGCGCGACGGGCAGGAGGCCTGGCGGCGCTATCGCGAAGACGACCGAGGCTTCGATGTCATCATCAGCGATCAGACCATGCCGGGTATGACCGGCGGCGAGCTGGCCCAGAAGATCCTGGAGCTCGATCCGCGCCAGCCCATCATCTTGTGCACGGGATACAGCGAGAAGCTCAACGAGGAAGAAGCACAGAAGATAGGTGTCAAGCAGTTGCTTCTCAAGCCCGTGCGGAACAAGAACCTCCTCGAGGCCGTGGAGAAGGCCCTCGGGGAGAGCTCGTGAGGGGCTTGCTTCGGGAGGAAAAAAAAGTGGAACCGATGGTCGGCAGCGTCGAAGCGGGGGGCACCAAGTTCGTCTGCGCCGTGGGGACAGGGCCGGACGACGTTCGAGACGAGGTGCGTTTTCCCACCACCTCCCCGCCCGAGACCCTGGGGCGGGCGGTTGGCTACTTCGAGCAGATGCTCAAAGAGCACGGCCCGCTTCGCGCTGTGGGCATCGGCAGCTTCGGCCCGGTGGACATCCACGAGGACTCACCGGCGTTCGGTCGGATAACGACGACGCCGAAGGCCGGCTGGGTGGGAGTCGATGTGCGAAGACCGTTCGCCGAGTCCCTGAAGGTTCCGCTCGCGTTCGACACCGACGTCAACGCGGCGGCGATGGGAGAG
>JAABTR010000637.1 GCA_011389755.1 Deltaproteobacteria bacterium
GTGCGAAGACCGTTCGCCGAGTCCCTGAAGGTTCCGCTCGCGTTCGACACCGACGTCAACGCGGCGGCGATGGGAGAGCATCGCTGGGGGATCGCCAAGGGGCTCGACACCTTCATCTACCTGACTATCGGGACGGGGATCGGGGGAGGAGGGTTCTCCCGCGGGCGTCTCATGCACGGCCTGACCCACCCGGAGATGGGGCATATTCGTTTTCCTCGCGATAAGTCTCGAGATCCCTTCGAGGGCGTCTGCCCTTACCACGGCGACTGCTGGGAGGGTCTAGCTTCCGGACCCGCCATCGAAGCGCGCTGGGGGCTCTCTCCCAAGGAGCTGCTGCCGGATCACGAGGCGTGGAGCCTCGAGGCCGATTACCTGGCGCAAGGGGTCGCCAACTTGATCCTCGCGCTGTCCCCCCAAAAAGTGATCCTCGCAGGGGGCGTCATGCATCAGCGATCATTGATGGGCGCGGTCCGTGAGCGGGTGGTCGAGCTGCTCGGCGGATACGTGGATCACCCGGCGCTCAAAGAGCGGATTGAGGACTACGTCGTTTCCCCCGCCCTCGGGGATCGCGCGGGGATCCTCGGCGGGATGGCGCTGGCGCTTGAGACGCTCCAAAGCAGGGGATAAATGCTATTATATATGTGTTTTATTCGATAAAAATCACGAGGGCACGGATTGCGGTTTGATCCTCTGGCGGTCTTGTCGTTGACTCGTCGAGTGTCTGTTTTAAGACAGGCAGGACATGGTTCGAGCATTTCGACAAAGAGAGCAAACCGAAATCATCATCTTTAGGCACACGTGGTGTCGCGTTTTTTTATGCGTCGCTATTGTTCTTTGCCCCATCGGCCTCGCCGCGGCGGAGTCGACGCGGACGGCTGTGGTGGTCCGGCAAGAGAGTCAGGTCGAGATAGGTGGTGGTGAGCGCAAGGTAGGACCGGCCACGATTTTTTTGCCGTTTCTCATGCACAGCGCGGTTATTTCGACACACCTTTCCTTTTTGGAGGGAGCCTCTTTTGAGAGCTTCCAGGCCATCGACCTGGCGCGCAGCGTGCTGGAGGGAAAGACCAGGACCTATCGCGCGCGCCGAACGGGCGCCTACCAGCAGCTTCGCCTCGGGGTTCGCATCACCGATTGGCTCGGCCTGGAGCTGTGCGGCCGCGGAGAGCTCAACGTTGGGACCAACAAGTCGACCGCGCTGAACAACGGGCTCATAGGGGACTACGGGGCTGACGGGATCTTGAAGCTGAAGGTGTTCGAGCGCAGGCGCCCGGGGTGGGGTGTTCTCATGGGCGTGGGGCTGTCCGGGCTCTACATGCGCGGCTCCCGGGTGAGCCCGTCGCTGGCGCTCGACCAAATTGTCACCCATCTCGAAAACGCGCCGGCCGATGTGAGCGACCGGTACGCCGTCCAGAGCTGGGCCGAGGATCTGGGCTCTGCGCGGTACCTCTACAGCGAAACCGCGACCTACAAGGTGGGGCCGTCTGCCATGGTCGCGTTGGGGCTGGGGCGCATGTTTTCTTTGCAGCTCAGCGTCGACTTCGGGTACTACCTGAGGACCGAGAAATCGGTCTACGCGGATGCGTCGCTCAGCGCGTACTCCAGCCGGTTCGGCATCTCGCCCACGGTCGATTTCAGCCCCTATTTTCCCATCGCGCTATCTTTTGAGTACGCCTTCGACCAGCGCTGGTTTGCCCGCTGGCGAGAAGGCGGCGGCAGCGAGCCGGGTACGGGCCTGCACAACCTCTCCGGGAACATCTATTTTTCCAAGCTGACGGACCTTCAGCTCGGCCTGGGGGTGCATCTCGAGACGGACGGTCCCAAAGCTTCAGGGAATTTTCAGCTCGTGGGCAGCTTGTCGTTCCGCTACTTCTTCTAAAGTTCGGTTTCAGCTGGCGGGGCGCGTCTTGGGCCACAGGGCCTGCAGCCAATCGGGCAGACTCTCTATTGGCTCTCCCATGTGGAGGATCTCATGGCACAGGTCGCAGTCCTGACTGATGACCCTGCCGTCTTCGCTTTTGTGTTCGTCGTCGTGACACCGAAAGCATCCCAGGTGGACGGAGGTGTCCTCCGGGTGTCCCAGGTGGCTTGGGTAGGTGCCCCAGGCGACGTTCATCTTGGGAAAGATGTTTCGGCGATACAAGCTCCCCAATGTCTTCGCCACAGACGCGAAGGTCTCTTCCGACATCCGGACGTCCGGATGATGCTCGGCGTAGGCTTTGTGCAGCCTCTCTTCGAGCACCTCGTCGGCCTGGTCGCGCGGGATGCTCGCGGTGTCGAGCGCCAATGGCGCCATCTCTCGGATGAAGGGAATGTCAGCTTTGAGATCGCCCTCGATGAGCGCTTCTTCCACCGCGGCGACCGGTGAAGCGTCGAAGGTGTGGGTCGGTCTGTTGTGGCAGTCGACACAGTCCATGGTTCGCAGCTCTAAAACCGGCTCGCCCTCGTGCTCGGGGCGGTCGAAGACCACCGGCTCCTCGCCTTCTTCCTCGAGGGTGACTCTGCCGATTTTTTGGCGTTTTTCGTCGAGGGCGTCGTAGCGAATCCGCACATTGGGGCTGACGTGCCAGTGGGATCCGGTGAACCTCCCCGAGCCGGGCGGCAATCCGCCGATCTTGAGCCTCAAGGCGGTGACGCCCAGGGTGTTTTCGAGGTCCTCGGCGTAGTGCCACTCGACCTCAAACCGGCTTCCGTGGAATTTGGTCGGCCAGTGGCAGCCTTCGCAGGTCTCCCG
>JAABTR010000638.1 GCA_011389755.1 Deltaproteobacteria bacterium
AACTTCTTTGAGCATGTGCTTGGTCGTGGGGACGTCCCCCGACAGTGCCGCGAGCATCAAGGGGGTGCGACCGCTGCGATCTCTCGCAGCGGGATCGGCCTTTTTCTTCAAGAGAATCGCTGCGATGCGCTTGTGACCGCCCGCCGCGGCGTGATGCAAGGCGCTCATGCGGGCGTGATCTCTGTCTTCGATGCGCGCTTTCTTGCGCAGGAGGTATCGGACCACCTTGACGTGACCATTGCGCGCGGCAACGATGAGTGGGGTGCGACCAGAGACGTCAGATGCGCCTATGTCAGCGCCGACTTCGGCGAGATGCCTTGTGATCGCGAGGTGCCCCTGGGCCGCGGCGAGGAGGAGGGGGGATGCCCCCGCTGCGTTGCGGTTTTCGACTTTTTTGCGCTGCGCCGTGATGAGGCGGACGATGCCGATCTTGCCGGCCATGACCGCGTGAGAGAGCGGATCGTCGCCTCGAGAGTCACGGGTGTGGATCCGCGCGCCGGCGGCCTCGAGGGTCTTGAAAATGGGCGCGTTGCCGCTCATCGCCGCCCACATCAGGGCGGTGCGCCCGTTGTTGTCACGGGTGTCGACTTTTGTTGTTCTTGAGGCGATGAGTTTGACGAGGGGGAGATCGCCGCGCCTCACCGACCAGATGAGGGGCGTTAGCCCCGCATCGTCGGGTTGGTCAACATCCTGACCCAAAAAGAGCATTTTTTTGACCTGCGGCACGTCACCGGCCTTGACCGCGGCGACGAGGGGAGGGCCTGGACGCGCCTCTTCGGAAGACGCGGAGAAGGTGGGGGCGGCGTAGAGCGGCGGGGGGCTTGGCCCGTCAGCGCGGCACTCGGCCGCAGCAGCTGCGCCGAACCCCGGTTGCGGCTCCAGCACAAACGCGAGCGAAATGACGAGGAAAACCCCCGTCAGCTGAGGGCCAAAGCGAATATTGCGGCTCGAGATCATAGAACTCCTGACTCGTCGAATCGCATTGTTCTTTAGAGATTAACGGCCGCCATCGATCAAAATTAAAGACACTGTGCGCGTTTTGAGCTTCGAAGCGCCTCGCCCACTGCGAAAGCGCCCCTTTGCGAGCTTGGGCTATGGAGTTTTTCTGCTCTTGTGTAGAATCGCGGTCGATGTTTGTCCGAGCTCAAAAGAGAATTTTGGCGGTGGTGGCGGCGGCGATCCTAGCGGCGTGCGGAGATGGACACGATAGCAAGCCAAAGCTCGACCTGGTCGGCAAGACGGCCCGGCCCGGTCGCGGCGAGACTTCGCCGGCGGGCTCGGACGCGCGGCATCCCCGCGAGGTTCACGAGGAGTCTTTCGTCGTGGACTTGATTCAGGATATCGTCTTTCGCAAAGAGCGCGACGGCTGGACGCTGACCACGAAAAACGCCGATGTCACGGTGGACAAGCTGACCCGCGGTGGTTTCGACTTGGTCTTGTCGGCGCTTTCGGGCGCACCGGGAAAAAGTTCCTACGGCGACCTCGAGAAGCGTTTTCGGATCATGGAGGAGCTCGCTGAGGCGACGGGGGGGGCTGTAAAGCTCGTCACCAGCCTCCAACAGGCCCGAACGGCGCGCAGCGAGGGCGCGGCGGTGCCCATGATGTTGCTGGTGGAAGGGGCCGACGCGTTCGAGGGGCGCATCGAGCAGCTCGAGACATGGCGCCGCCGGGGGCTGGCTGTTTTGGGGATTGTAGGAGGGCGCAAAAACGCGTTCGCCGATGTCGCGGTCGCTCCGAGCGGCGGCGGTTTGACCGACGACGGTCTCGAATTGGTGGAGGGATGCGAAGAGCTCGGGATCCTTGTGGATCTCACCCACGCATCCGAAAAAACCTTTTGGGATGTGCTCTCTCGCCCGACGAGCCGGGCCATCGTGACCCACTCCGCGGCGCGGGCGCTGCGGGATCATCCGCGCAACCTGAGCGACGTGCAAATACTGGGGCTCAAGCGCCGCAGAAGCGTCATGGGCCTGATTTTCAATCCGGATTTCCTCACGCAAGGGCAGGGGGCGAGCATCGAGGACGTGATCGCGCACATCATGCACTTCAAGCGACTCGGCGCTTTCGATGCGCTGGCGCTGGGCACCGACTTCGACGGAGTGATACCGCCGCGCGGGCTCGAAGATGCGTCTTTGCTTCCCAGGCTCACTGAGCTGCTCGCGTCACGCGGGGTGAGTCCGCGGGAGCTCAGCGGTCTCTTGGGTCACAACGCCCTGCGGGTCCTCGAGGCCGCGCAAGACCGCGGACGAGATGCGCCCGCGGCGTCCGCCGATGACCTCTTGCGACCCGTGACCATCAGCTGTGACACGGCGACGGAGGCGCTGTCGGGGGTGGCTCAAGACGCGTGCGACGGCAATATCATCACCGGGACGCTCGTTTTGAAACCTCTGGGACAGCTGAAGGTGAGGATTCGGGACGCGAGCCGCAGCCCGGTCAAGCTGGAGGTCTTTGGAGAGCCGGGGGTTCCGTGGCAGCTCGAAGGCCAGAACCTCGAGGGGCGTGTCCTTTTTCACAGGAGCGTGGCCCTCGACAGCAGGGGGCGGGCCGAGATTCCCTTGCCGTCGAATCGAAACTTGACGCGGATTTTTTTCTCCCCGAGCCGAAAGGCCCAGCTCGGCGAGGTCGTGGTGTGGGGGAGTTGATGGGCTCGGGATACAAGTTCATTAAAAGGATTTTGCGAGGCTGTAATGAAACGCGTCTTGCCGGGTGGCTGAGGTTGTGACAAAAAGGTATCTCGGGATGGCACTATCGCGCGGGTGAGCAATTTTTTGAGGTCCTCGTTCGCGGTTTGGAAAAGAATATGTACACCGTGCTCCACATCGAAGACGACGACGGAAGCCGTCGTCTGGTGAACAAAGTCCTGACCGCCAATGGGTTTTCGGTCGTCGAAGCGTCGGACGGAATTTCGGGCATAAAAAAAGCCCTGGAGACCGAGCCTCATCTCATCTTGCTGGATATCAACCTGCCGGACATGGACGGTTATGAGGTCACCCTCAAGTTGCGCGGTGAGCTTCGGGACAGGGATGTCCCGATCGTCGCTCTGACCGGGGAGGGGAACCGCGATATGTCCCTGGCGGTCGGTTGTGACGGCTACATCCTAAAGCCCATCGACATCGCGCAGCTGCCCTTCGAGGTGCGCAGCTATCTACAGGGAAAGAAAGACAAAAAAGAAGACACCGACGACCAGCTCCTCATGGCCCAGGGGCAGAAGCTGGCGTCGAGATTGCAAGCCAAAATCGAGGAGCTCGAGGAGACGAACAAGCGACTCATCGAATCTGAGAAGGTGCGATCGGAGTTTTACCGAAACATCTCCCACGAGCTCTCGACCCCGCTCACTCCCGCCATCGGTTATATAAACATGCTCATGCGCGAGGAGCTGGGGCCTCTGAACAACATGCAGAGGCGGGCCCTCAGCTCGGTGGAGCGCAGCTTTCAGAGGGTGCGGGCGGTCATCGAGAATTTGCTCGACATGACAGCGCTCTCCACCGGTAGGATGTCCTTTTTTGCGCGGTACTACGACTTCCACCAAGCCGCGAAGGATTCGCTCGAGCTTTGCTCCCATCGCTTCGTTGATCGAAATATTACCGTGGAGATCGCGATCCCCGAGGGGGAGTACCGCGCCTTCGGAGACCCCGACAAGCTGAAACGGGCCATGGTCCAGCTGCTCGAAAATGCGGTCAAGTTCTGTCAGCCCGGCGGTCGGGTTCACATCGCTTCTATCCGGGAAGAAGAATACGCGGTGTTCAAGGTCTACGATTCGGGAGAGGGCATTCCCGAAAAAGAGATCAACGCGATTTTTAAGACGTTTTACCAGATTGATGGATCTCCGACGCGAGAACACGGTGGGACCGGGCTGGGGCTGGCTCTGGCAAGGAAGATCGTGGAGAAGCTCGGGGGCACCATCTGGGCCGAATCACCTCCGAAAAACGCAGGGCCCGAGCTGAATTGGGCGAAGACCCTAGTGGCTTTGCGCATACCGGCCGTCATGAGCGGCGAGACGCCTCCGGGCATGCAGACGCGCGGCGACGTGACCTAGACGGGAGACCAAAAAGAAGCCAAACCTGGTTTTGGTCCCGGCGCTATCGAGGCCAGGATGTTCGCTCAGTCACCACTTTCGGCTTCGAAAAGAAGATGTCTCTGAGCTGTCCGACCAGGTAAAACGATCCGGTCGCCACGACGAGCCCGCCTGGGCCCGCGAGCTCCAACGCCAGGTCCAAGGCTCTTTGGGCATGGGAAATCGCGTGGGGGGCGTAGCCGACGCCTGCCAGAAGCGCGGCCGTTTGCTCAGCGGGAAACGCGGTCTTGCCGTAAACTTCGGGCTGCGTGGCAACGACTTCGTCGAAACGCCCGGCAAATGGAGCCACGACTTCGGC
>JAABTR010000639.1 GCA_011389755.1 Deltaproteobacteria bacterium
GCTTGAGAAATGCAAATGGAACCGGACCCTGGCCGCCAAGGAGCTGGGCATGCCGAGGCGAACCTTCTACAGGCGTCTGGAGAAGCTCGGGCTGATAAAGAAACCTTGAAGGGGGGATTCAGGCTGCTGACTGGATTCTCGGCTTGAGCTGATGCAGGGCGCGGTGGTGGATTTGGGAGATTCGTGCCTCGGACACGCCGAGCAGGCGGCCGATCTCTTTGAGACGCATTCCTTTGAAGTAGTGCAGGTGCAGGACCAGGCGATCTCGCTGGGGGAGTTGATCGAGCTCGCGGCGCAGCATGCTGGCGATTCTCTTCGTGGCGAGCGCCTCGAGGGGGCTTGCGTCCGGACAGCGGTCTGCTTGGCTTTTTTCCGAGCCGGCCGGAAGATCTTCCATGTGAAGAACAGCGACCGGATGGGGAGCACCTTGACTCGGCTGTTTTTCGGAATTACGAGAACGACGAGGCAGCCAATCGTGGGAGCGGAGCTCGTCGAAGATAGCACCGCGGATGCGTATCCGGGTGTAACAAGCGAAAGAGCTCTCGTCGTTACCTCGGCGTCGAACGACGGAGTCGATGAGCCCCAGCGCTCCGGCACCGAGGAGATCATCGTGAGCAACGCTGGCGGGGAGGCGTCTGGCAAAGCGCTTGGCAATCGTCTTTACAAGGGGCATGTGCTCGCGGATCAGCTGTTCATCAGGGGGGGTGATTCTTGCGCGCTTTGTCGTGGGGGCAGATGCCATGAATTCTCCTCCTACCTTAAGCGTTGGAGTAACTGCCGCCAATCTTTGCGAAGATCATGCCGCAATTTGCCAACCACCCGAATAGCCCATTATTGCTACATATACTGAAAAATTCCAAGCACAATAAAATTTTTTGAAATGGGTCACTATCGACCCCGGCTGAGTCAGGTTTTTCTTTTGAGGTCGGTTTTGACTCGGTTTGCGAAACCTGTATGCCGGGTTGCCTGCTGTCAAGAGGGGGGAGGTGTCGGTTTGACCCATGTGGGTCATCGGAGACCCGCTATCGGTCCAGACTCCTTTGTAAAAATGTGACTGAATTTTCGTGGAGCGCAATAATTCTGGGCAATTATTTTGACCTCCCAAGAGCCGTGTCCGACAATGCTGTCTGATCCGAGCACGTTTTGCTCGCAGGGCCGAAGGCTTTGGGCGAAGCGTCGCGTGCGAGAGACAAAAGCCCACAGGCGGCATAGAGCCCTGATCGGCTCGCAAGCTCGAGGGAAACGCTATGGTGTTCGAGGGAAAAAATCTCGTCGGAGTCGACATCGGCACCTCTTCTATCAAGGTGATTCAGCTGCGCGAAACGGGCAAGGGGAAGGTGCACCTCGTCAAGTATGGAGTCGAGCCGCTGCCGCCCCAATCTATCGTGGATGGCCACGTCATGAACAGCAGCGCCGTGGTCGACGCCCTCGCGAAGGTCTTCAAGGATTTAAAAATATCTTACAGGGACGTCGCGTTGTCCATCTCCGGGCACTCGGTGATCATCAAAAAGCTCAACCTCCCCCTCATGAAAAGAGAAGAGCTGGAAGAGCAAATTCAGTGGGAGGCCGAGCAGCATATCCCCTACGAGATCTCCGAGGTCGAGATCGATTACAACATTATCTGGGAAAATCCAGATGTTGGTCAGATGGACGTGCTCCTCGTCGCGGCGAAGAAAGAGGAGATACAAGATCTCGTCGAAGTCGTCCGCCAAGCGAGGCTCAAGCCGGCGGTGGTGGATATTGACGCCTTTGCGGTCCAGAACGTCTACGAGCTGAACTACGGGTTCAACCCCGGGGAGACCATCGCGCTTCTCAACGTGGGCGCCTCCATCACCACGGTCAACATTGTGCAAGGGGCGGTCTCCCAATTCACGCGGGACATCACCAACGGCGGCAACGCCATCACCGAAGAGATCCAAAAGCAGCTCCAGGTCAGCTTCGAGGAGGCCGAGGCTTACAAAGCCGGCGGACGCCACAACTCCCAGGAGATGGTCCCCCAAGAGGTCGACGGCATCATCTCGTCCGTGGTGGACACCTTGGCCGCTGAGATCCAGCGGTCGCTCGATTTCTACATGGCGACCAGCAGCCGCTCGGAGGTGGAGAGGATCTTCATCACCGGCGGGACCTCGAAGATAGGTTACCTGCGCTCTGCCATCGAGCGGCGCTCCAGGGTGCCGGTCGAGCCGCTCGACCCCTTCCGCCGCATCATCTTCGACGAGAGACACTTCGATCCGGGAATCTTGAAGACCCAGGCTCCCCAGGCGACGATCTGCCTCGGGCTGGCGCTTCGGAAGCAGAAGGAGCGAGACTAAAATGATCCGGATCAATCTGCTGCCGGTCAAAAAGGACCGGCGTCGTGAAGCGGCACGGAACCAAGTGCTCCTCGGCGTGCTCATTCTGGTCGCCGAGGTCGCCGGCTTCGCGATGTGGAACATGAGCCTGTCTGCCAAGGTCGAAGGGCAAAGAAACGAAAACCACACACAAAGCGCCGCGGTGGAGCAGCTGAAGAAACAGGTCTCCGACCACGACAAGATACTCGCCGACATCAAAGAGTACGAAAAGCGCAGCGAAGCCATCGAGTCGCTCCAGTCCGCACGAAGCGGCCCCGTCTTTGTCATGCTGGAGCTCTCGCGGATACTGAGCGAGGGTGGGCGTCCACATGTCGATGTGGAGAAATACAAGGAGATGGTTCAGCTCGATCCGTCGGCCGGATACGACGAGAGCTGGGATTCTCGCCGCGTCTGGCTGCGCAGCTTTGACGAGGACAACCGCGAGGTGAAGATCGATGGTGTCGGCTTGACCCACGAGGATGTGGCCGAGTTCTTGCGACGCATTCATCTGTCAGAGTTTTTCACCGAGCCGAGGCTCGTGTCCACGGATCTTGCCAAGTCCTCCGTCAAGATGGAGAACGTCACGCTCGGTGATGCCGACCCGGTCGTGCATTTCGAGATAAAGGGGCGGGTGCGGTACCGCTGAACTGCGAGGGAGACGATGGATAGACTCGAGCAGCTCGTGAAACTGTCGCTGGGTAAGAAGCTGGCGATCCTCGTTGTTCTTTGCGGCCTCGTGGGTCTCGCTTACTACTATCTCTACCACGCGCCCCTCGCCGAGGAGCTCGAAGGCCTCCAGAGCCAGCACACCCAGCTCGTCGCACAGCTTCAGGAAGCACAAAAGCGCAAGGCCACATACGAAAAAGACCTGAGAAAGCGCGACGAGCTCAAGAAGACTTACGCGCTGCAGCTCAAAGCGCTGCCGCCGAAAGCAGAGATCGCGTCTTTTTTGAACAAGCTCAACGAGCAGGCCGAGCTGGTCGGACTCGATATCCTCTCGGTGAAACCCAAGGAGGAAGAGCCGGAAGATTACTACGCGCGCATCCCCGTCGAGTTGAAGCTCAAAGGCGGGTTCCACCAGCTGGCCAAATTCTTCTACCTCGTCGGGAGCCTCAATAGAATAATCAATATCGAGGACATCCGTTTGAAGGTCGCCGAGGTCGAGGAGCAAGGAGTGCAGTTAGAGGCCCAGGTCCTCGCGACCACGTTCCGGGCTCTATCCGCGGACGACAAAGGCAATGAGAGCAAGAAGAGGAAGAAGAGGTAGCGCATGATACGGCGTGCGTTTTCAATAGCGGGTTACTCAATTGCGCTTTGTTTCGTCAGCGCGCTCATTGGCTGCGAGGATGAAGGTTCGTCTTCGGCCCCCTGGGAGTCTTCTCCCTCTTCGGCGAAAACGCCGAAGACAAAAAAACCCTCCGGGGCTGATCGCGGCAAGGATGAGGGGAAGATAGCTCTGCCCCGACTGAGCGAGACCGCTTTCATAAAAAGCCCGAGGAGCCGCGATCCCTTCATGCCGCGGATCGAGATGTTGCAAAAAGAAGAGGTGGTTGAGCAAAAAAGTCAAAGGGACGTCAAGCTCGATCGCTTCGACCTATCCGACTTAAAGCTCATCGGCATCATCACCAACATCGGTGATCCCCGCGCCATGGTCACAACACCCGACGGCATGGGTCACGTGTTGCGCCGCGGCGACTACGTGGGTCGCCCCGACTTTGTCTCTCAAGGATCCCGGGGATCGGGCATCCAGGTGAACTGGCGCGTGGCGCGAATTCACGGAAGTGGAAAAGAACAGGAGCGGGGAATCTACTTTGTCCGCGACGATCCGACGACCACCAAAGGGGTGGATGCGACGCTCTTTTTGCCGCTCTACGAAAATTAGTCGCGTCAGGTCGCGGTCTTTTCCTCCAAGCTCCACGCAGCGATAAAAAAACGGGACGAAAATTTGCTCGCGGAAGTAGGCAGATGTAGGATGAGTCTATACATGTATGACTCGAACCCGAGTGAATTGAAACAGCTGTGCGAGTCC
>JAABTR010000640.1 GCA_011389755.1 Deltaproteobacteria bacterium
TGGCCCGGTTCCAGACCACCTGGAGGTTCATGGACGCGAGGCCGGAGACGAAGAACGCCACCGCCGTCATTTTTCGCTGCGCGGGCGTAAAAGCAACGGCCAAAGCCGCGCGGCCCATCAGTATCTCGTCCAGATCCAGCTCTTCATCGTCTTCGGGGGCTTTTGTCGTGTCCCCCTTCGATTCTCGCAGGTACCAAAACGCCACCGCGAAAAACAACCCGAGGTCGATCGTCGCGGCTGTGACGTTGGCCGCCGCGAGGCCCAAATTCGGCAGCAGGACAAAGGTGGTCAAGAAGACGCCGAGCACCGCGCCGAAGGTGTTAACGGTGTACAAAGCTCCCACCCGAGAGCCGACGCGCCTGACGTGAGCCTGGTTTTTTATCACGTAGCGCGACAGCAGCGGCAGCGTCGCCCCCATGCAGGTGCTCGGGACGATGAGGACCGCGGCCACGGCGGCAAAGCGGACCAGGGACAGCTGCCAGAAGCTGTTGGACAGATTGGCCACCATCCAGCGGTTCAGATCCGGATAGAACCCTGAGATGAGCGCGGGGATGAGCAAGGCGCAAACGCCCACCACCCCTTCCAGGATACCGTAAGCGAGCAGTGGGCTTCGGATGCGGTCGGCGATGCGACCAAACAGAAAAGACCCGAGGGCGAGCCCACCCATGAACACCGTCAAGACCGTCGAGACCGCGAGGGTGGTGGCGCCGAAGACATGCTCGAGCATGCGGGTCCACACCACTTCCAGGGTCAGACCGGAGATTCCCGACAGGATGAAGAGAATGACGACGAGGGGCTGCACCGCGTCTCCTTTTCTGTATTTCAAAAAAGGGCTAGTTGAGGCTCACCAAGCGCTGGAGTCGATCGACCCGTTTTTCGATGTCGGACATTCTGAACCCGGCCAGGTAGTCGGCTCCAAAACCTTCGACGGCGTGGGAAGCGACCGCGGCGCCGTAGATCATTCCCTTTTTGATAGCGTCGATATCGGCAATCCCCTGGGAAGCGATGTACCCCATCATGCCGCCAGCAAAGGAGTCACCGGCGCCTGTGGGGTCGACGATCTGCTCGAGGGGGAGCGCCGGAGCAAAGAACGGCTCAACGTCGCTGAAGAGCCATGCGCCGTGCTCGCCGCGCTTGACGACGACCATCTTCGGTCCCATCTCGCGGATCGCAGCCGCCGCTCGGATCACCGACTGCTCACCGGTCAGCTGGACCGACTCCTCGTCGTTCAGGACCAAAAGGTCCACCTTCGAGATGAGCTCGTTGAGCTCCGCCGGGGTGGTGTCGATCCAAAGATTCATGGTGTCGGCGGCCACAAAGGCGCTGCCAAGTAGCTCCTCGAGCACCTTGAGCTGCAGACCGGGGTGGATGTTGCCGAGCATCACGAAGCGGTTTTTGCGGTAGGCTTCGGGGATCTTGGGGCTAAAGGTCTCGAAAACACCGAGCTGGGTGTCGAGGGTCTCACGAGATGAAAAGTCGTCCGCGTACACCCCGGACCAGCGGAACGTCTTGCCCTTGGCCTTCTCCACACCCGCGAGATCGACCTTTCTGGATTCGAGCAGGTCCACGTGCTCTTCGGGAAAGTCGTCGCCGATCACGCCGACGAGGTTGACCGGACAAAACCGGCTGGCGGCCACCGAGATATACGTCGCCGCGCCTCCGAGGACGTCCTTGCGTTTCTCCTTGCTCGTTTGCAGATCATCGAGGGCGATCGAACCGACCACCAACAGCTTCTCGCTCATAGAACCCTCCCGAAAATCGGTCTCATCACCTCTTTGCGCCCCTCGGGGATCGCCTTTGGGTCGGTGATGACGGCATTGTCGAGCGCTGCGTGGCAGCCGCACTTTCCTTCGGGCTCCATGGCCGCGAGCGCCTCGATGACCCCTTTTGCGTTGGCGACGTTGTTTTTGAGAATCCGGATGACGCCCTCCACCGTGACGTCTTCCTCGGTCTCGTGCCAGCAGTCGTAGTCTGTCGCCAGCGCCAGGGTCGCATAACACAACTCCGCCTCCCTCGCGAGCTTGGCCTCGGGCATGGCGGTCATCCCGATGAGGTCCACACCGAGGCGCCGATGCATCTGCGACTCGGCGCGGGTGGAAAAAGCCGGGCCCTCCATCACCATCAACGTCGCTCCATCGTGAACCATGAAGCCTTTTTCCCGCGCGGCGCATAGGAGCTGCCCGGACAGCTCTGGGCACACCGGATCGGCGAACATGACATGCCCCACGATGCCGTCGCCGAAGAACGTCGATGCCCGGCCCTTGGTCCGATCCACGTACTGATCGACGACCACCAAGTGCCCCGGCTCGATGTCCTCGCGCATGCTACCCACGGCGGACACGCTGACAACTTGCTGCGCCCCGAGCTTTTTGAGAGCGAAGATGTTCGCCCGATAGTTCACCTCGGTGGGCAACAGGCGGTGCCCTTTTCCGTGCCGGGCGAGGAACAAGAGCCTCGCCCGCCCTAGCCGCCCCTCCAGGATCTCGCCGCTCGGCTCTCCAAAAGGGGTCTCGACGCGATGCCAGGCCAGGTCCTCGAGCCCGTCGAGCTCGTACAGCCCCGAGCCGCCAATCACTCCAATCGTTCGCTGTGTCATGATGCCTCGGTCCTCAAAAAGGCGCGGATCGGGATCCCGATCCGCTACGCTTGAAAAGGGGTTGCTTGCAAATCCGGGGGGATCACTTCTCGCCGCTCTTCGGTCTCACCGCCGGATGCCCGCCGCCTTGCTCCCGGTTCGACGGGCCGACCGAGAGATCGATGACCACATACTTGAGGTTCTCCTCGAAGGCCTCGACGGGAAATTTCTTCTTGAGCCCGTCAATGGCGTTTTCGATGGCGTCTTTTCTTTTCTCGCGACGAACGAGGACCGTGAGACGCTCCTTGGCGTCCTCGAATGACAGGTCCATCTTGTCGCGGTGCCCTGTCCGCATGACGATGTGGTACCCCTGCTCGCTCTTGATGAGCTCGGGATAGATCGCGCCGTTCTTGTCGAGCTTGAATGCGGCCTCGACCACCTGCTCGGGGACCTGGGGCTCGTCCTCTTCCTTGCGGTCCGCGGTGCGCGTCAAGAAGGTCAGATCCCCGCCGCGCAGCTTGGTGTCCTCGTCCTGGCTCTGCTCTTGGGCCATGCGCCTAAATTCGTGCTGGCTGACTTTTTTCTTTTTGATTTCGTTGAGGAGCTTGGCCGCGGCGGCCTTGTCGGAAATCAGGATGTGGCGCACGCGCACCTTCTCGGGCTTGTGATAGTCGCCGTGGTGCTCCTCGTAATATTTTCTGAGCTCGTCATCGGTCGGCTCGGCGTCGGCCACATCGTCTGCGATCTTGCGATGCATGAGGGAAGCCAGCTGGTTTTTTCGCACCGAAGCGACCTCGGGATGATCTTCGTACCCGCGCTTCTTCGCTTCTTGAGCCAGCAGCTCCATATTGATGAGCTTTTCGACGAACTCGTTTCGCTTGGTTGAATCGACCAGCTCCCTGCGGAGCAAGGGGCTCTGGCGCTGGGCACTCGACTCAACGTAATCGAGCGTGAGCGTCTCTTCGCCGATCTTGGCCACCGGGAGGGAGAGCCGACCCTCATCGGTGCCCGGCGATGCCTTTTCGGCCCCGGAAGACTCCTCGCTCTTGGCCGCCAGCATCAAAAGAGCAAAAGCCAGAACCACCAACGTCGCGGCGGTCAGTGTTGTCTTGCGTGTTCGAGCCATCGCGGTCACCTCCAATAACGGGTTAAAGCATGATGAAAGACACTGAAATACTTGCACAAACAATATCTCGCGGTCAAGGTGGGTTCGTCTGCTTGGAGAATAAAAAAAGGGGGCGCCCCGCCCGAGGCGCCCCACTTTCAGGGGGAGAGGTCAGCATGAGTTTTTCCGCATCAGCTTGAGCTTGTTTTCGAACCTCCGCGACAACTTGAGCTTCTACTTACACAACGACAAAAAGAGCCTCTACTTGATGAGGTGAGCGACAGATTCCACTGCGTTCGCTTGCGCTCGCATGTTCGCATTCGGTGCCTTAAGAGCAGGAACCTCCACAGGGGCGTTGAGTCCGGAATCAGACAGGTAACGGGAATTTTCGAAGTCAGATGCAGCACCTGTCTCCAACTTGTTATTGATGAAACGAACGAGCTCGTCGAAGCTAAACGGCTTGGGGACGAAACCGGCCACCCCGGTGTCCGCCCGCGCGAGCTGGACAGGCGACAGGTGATACGCCGACATCAGCAGCGTGGTCACATCCGGGTGCGTGCCGCGGATGGCGCGCGCGAGCTGCAGACCGTTCATCTCGGGCA
Source organism: Deltaproteobacteria bacterium (assembly GCA_011389755.1). Taxonomy (GTDB): domain Bacteria; phylum Myxococcota_A; class Polyangia; order JAAYKL01; family JAAYKL01; genus JAABTR01. Next base: position 4,283 of record JAABTR010000640.1, read on the forward strand.
TCATCAAATCGATGATGACGAGCGAGAAGGTCGCTTTGTCGAGCATCTCGATGG
>JAABTR010000110.1 GCA_011389755.1 Deltaproteobacteria bacterium
GAGGAGCTCATGCAAATGAGGGCTCGCGATCTCGACCCCGACTACGTGGAACGCGCCGAAAAGGGCGCCTTTTTTGACGGGATGAACCCCGGCGAGGTGACCCGCTTCGAGGCGCGCCAGAAGAGCAAAGACGGCCGCGTCTTCCCGGTGGACGTGCGGCTCAGCAAGGTCTCGTTCGGCGGCGAGACCTTCATCCAGGCGCTGTGCACCGACATCACCGAGCGCAAACAGGCCGAGCGAGAGCGCGACAAGCTGCGCGAACAGCTGAGCCAGGCCCAGAAGATGGAGTCGGTGGGGCGGCTGGCCGGCGGCGTGGCCCACGACTTCAACAACATGCTGTTCGTCATCCTCGGCCACGCGGAGTTCGCGATCAGTGAGCTGCCCACAGGCAGCGCTTTGCACCAGCAGCTCCAAGCGATCCACAAGGCCGCCTCCCACTCGGCCGAGCTCACGAGCCAGCTGCTCGCCTTTGCCCGCAAGCAACCCGTCACGCGAAAGATTCTCGATGTCAACGAGACCGTCTCCTCGACGCTGAAGCTGCTCAAGCGGCTCATCGGCGAGGGTATCTGCCTGGAGTGGCGACCGGGGGAGGATATCGGCCCGGTCCACGTCGACCCGGCGCAGATCGAGCAGGTGCTGACCAACCTGGTCGTCAACGCGCGGGACGCCATTGGAAGCGCCGGAAAAATCGTCATCGAGACGCGTCAGGTAGGCCTCGAACCCGAGCCCCTGGGGCCGGGTGAAGGCGCTAACCCGGCTCACTACGTCGAGATCGCCGTGAGCGACAACGGCAGCGGAATGGACGAGGCGACCCAGAAAAAAATCTTCGATCCGTTCTTCACCACCAAAGAGGTCGGCAAAGGCACGGGTCTGGGGCTGGCCACCATCTACGGGATCATCACGCAAAACAAAGGCTTTATTAAGGTCGACAGCCAGCCCGGGAGAGGCTCGACCTTTCGCATTCACCTCCCGGTCCACGCCCAGGCAAAGACAAAGAGCCTAGAGCCGCAGGTACCCGCGCTCGATACGGATCATCACAAAGAGACCGTCTTGCTCGTCGAGGACGAGCCGGCCATCTTGGACCTCGCCTCAACGATGCTTGCGCGGTTGGGCTACGAGGTGATCGCCGCAGCCTCTCCGCGCGAGGCCATCCGATCGGCACAGAGCCACGAAGGCGAGATCCACCTGCTCCTCACGGACGTGGTGATGCCCGAGATGAACGGCCGTGACTTGACCAAGAGGCTCGTGGCGCTCTACCCGAAGCTCAAGTCCGTGTTCATGTCCGGCTACACCGCCGACGTCATCGCAGAGCAAGGTATTTTAAACGAGGGCGTCTGCTTCATCGCCAAGCCGTTCTCCCTGCCGGAGCTGAAAGCAAAGCTTCGCGAAGCCATGGACGAACGGGATTGACCTGGGAGTCCTTCGCAAATCAAAGGGTGGGGGACAAGCTGGCCCTCATCTCGAGAGGGAGGACGAGAGTGAAAACGGCACCGGGCCCGTCTTTTCTGTTCTCGCCTCTGAGCTCACCGCCATAGAGGCGAGCGAATTTGCGGCAAAAACTAAGGCCGAGACCGACGCCTGACTCTGGTTTCGTGGAGACAAAGGGTTCGAATATCTTCTCGAGAACCTGCGCCGAGATCCCAGGTCCATTATCCGAGACGCTGATCGTCACGCCTTTGTCGCTTTTAAAGGACCGCAGCACAATCTTCGGTTCGGCACCGCCGCGTTCGTGTTCTTCGAGGGCTTGCTTGGCGTTGAGGATCAAACTCCAAACGATCGAATGCAAGTGAGTCGACGACCCCTTCCAGACGTCCTGGCTGCCGCTGTCCAGCTCTAGGGCGACCATCGCGCCCGCAAAATCGGCATCAAATTTCTCTTTGATCACCTGTAAAAAATCGTCGATCTGGATCGCCTCGTCGCCTTTTCCCCGCTGGCCCGCCTGTGAATAGTCCAAGATTTCGTCCGTGACCTTCAAGCACCGCTCTATTGAGCCATATGTCTTGCGCAAGTAATCGTCTATGGTCCTTTGCGCATCATTCACGCGTTTCAACAAAGGAGCGACCTCGGCAAGGTCGCCTCTCGCGAGCAAGGTTTTGAGCTTTGTGAGAAGCTCGACGAGGATCTGCGAGATCTTCTCGCTCACACTTGCACAGCCCTCTTTTTTGCCGTCCGGTGCTAAAAGCTTTGCGACGAGCATCTTGGACCCGGCCAGCGCATTTCGGATCTCGTGGGCAAAGCCACCTGCCATCTGCCGCTCCAAGGCCTCTTTTTCGAGCGCAACGATCTTCTCGTGAGCCCTCTCGAGAGCCCTCGTGCGCTCTTTGACTTTTTGGTCGAGGAGCTTGGCCCGCAGGGTGAGCGCTCGAAGCCGGAGCTTCAAGACCAAAACGACGAGGAACAAGGTCGCGAGTGCGCAGAGAATATAAAAAGAGCGCGTCTCGGTGAAGTGGGGGTTCTTCTGGAACTCGAGCGCTGCGGTCTTTTTGCTCCAAGGACCAAATCGTTTCGCCCCACCAACTTCGAACCGATATTTCCCCGGGCCGAGGTTGGTGTAGTATGCGACCCGTCGCTGCCCCACGTCCTGCCAGTCGGAATCGTAGCCGTGAAGACGATAACGAAAGTGGACTCCGCTCCCGTCGTGAAAACTAATACCTGTGTAGTGGATCTCGAGATTCTTTGCCGTGTGCTCAAGGACGACACGATCCGACGAAGGCGCTTTTTCCCCATCGATCAAGAACTTCTCGATGTGCATGATGGGCGCGGTGTCGTCGGGTTCGAGGCTGGATGTATTGATGGCCGATGCCCCCATGCCTGTGGCGACGAAAACCCTGCCGGATTTGGTCATCTGCAGCCCATATTGATGACCGCCGACGCAGTCCTCAGAGAGCATGCCGTCTCCTATCGAGTAGCCTCTGGCTTCGATGACGCGCGAGGGATCTTTGACAAAGGCCTGTATCTGTTGCTCCTGCGCTTTTACAATCCCCGCGTCGGTGCTCAACCAAAGGTTTCCATCTGTTCCATGGGCAATGCCAAAAATCGTGTTTGCCGGCAGACCGTGCTTCTTTCGTATCCTGTGTAAGCGCTGGTCCTTGTAAACGAGCAGCCCCTCACCGTGGGTCCCGATGTAGCGCGTCCCGCCAACATCCGCCCCGAACGAGAGGATCATGTCTTCTTTTGCTTGTCCGGCTCCTGGAAGCGGACGGACCTCTTCGCCGTCAAAGAGCGCGACACCTTTATTGGTCCCCAGCACAATCGTTTTCTGGTCAAATGGCGACATGCTCCAGACGACATCACTCGGGAGCCCATCAGGCACCCGATAGCCATCAATCCGGGCACCATCATAGACTTTTACCCCCATGCCGAGGGTGCCGAAGATCATCTTGTCGCGAAGCTGCATGATGCTGTAGGCATCGAAATGCTCCAGAAAGAGACTTTCGTCAAGTCTCGCCAGGGATCCGCCTGCCCCCGTGTGATAGATTCCCTGTTGCTCCGTCCCGAACCACACGCGGCCTTCGTCGTCCTCATACAAAGAGATGATAGAAAGCGAAGACAGCTGGTCTTCCTGTGGAAAAGCCACAAGCTCGCCGCCTGACATCTTCTTGACGCCCTTGGTCGTGCCGAACCAGATCGCCCCGCGGGAGTCCACCAAGACACTGCGCACCATCTGCGTGGGCAACCCGTCCTTTGGGGTGTATGTGGTCACGGCTCCGTCTTCCAGGGACCTAAGGCCTGCTCCACAGCCCACGAAGAGCTGATCTTCGCTCAGCTCAAAGAAATCCAAGACACCCTCGTAGCCGACCTCGCCACCTCGTTCGTCGCATTCCAGGTCGCCATCCGGCCTCAGAACACACAGCCCTTTTTTGACAAACCCAATCCACAAATTCTGTTGAGAGTCTTCATGTATGGCGCGCACTCCGTCCTGTGGCAGCCCCGGGTGAGAGAACTGCGTGACGCCCCCGTTTTTTATCCGAAACAACCCAAACAAGCTGCCGACCCAGATCGTTTTGTCGGAACCAAGCGCCAATGAAAGCGCTCGCGCGAGGCCTTCTTGGGAATCCGTGGACAGCGAGCGAAATCGGCCGTTTTTGCGGACGCAAACGCCCCCATCCAACGTGGCGACCCAGAGGTTGTTCTCGTCGTCCATCGCGAGGGACATGACCTGGTCGCCGCATAGCCCCTGTTCTTTTGAGACATTGGTGATTTTATCGTCGGCATCGAAATGAAACAGGCCTTTGCCCTTGGTTCCCACCCAAGTAGAACCGTCTTCGTCAAAGGCAAAATCCCGTATGGTCTCCTCGACAAGCCCATCTTCGGCTCGAAAAGCTGCGAATTGTTCATCTTCGTACCGCAAGACACCGCCGTTGTACGTGGCGATCCAGAGCCGTCCCTTGGGGTCTTTTTTTAGCTTCCAAATCCAATTCGAACCAAACAGTTCGTTGTTTGCGGACGAATAGACCCGAAAGGTGTGTCCATCGAATCGGGCGAGTCCGTCCTGGGTTCCAATCCAAAGATAACCGTCATCCGCCTGGCAGACAGAGGACGTCACAGAATTGGGCATTCCGTCTCTCGCCGTCCACGTGCGAAGGACGTATTGGTGCAATTTCTTCTCAGGGCAAAGAGCTCGACCCCGTGAAACGATCAAAAGGAGTGTGAAAATAAAAAACAGGCAAAACCAGCGGGATTGAGAACCAAGCTGCATATCTTTCCTTTGCCCAGTCGCGTCTTGCTTTGGCTCATCCTGCGCGGAACGAGAACCGACAGCAACAGCTTCGAACAATCAGTATGTGCGAGCAAATATCTCGCGCAAGAGGCGGTTACGCCTGGGAACAACCCCGAAGATGCCGCGATGATGAAAAGAAGTGCGCTGCCCGCTAGTCTTGCTCGGCTTTTTTTTCCTCGGGCGAAATAAAGGGGTAAACCGAGCATCTTTCAGCAGCGTCATCTTGGTAGATGTTCCAAATGAACTCGTGTTCTTCTTTGCAGTTGACGATACAAGCGCCGGCAAAACCGACGTAGCCGTCGATGTGGCTTTCGATTTCGTCTTGTCTTTGATCGCAGGGGCTCTCGCTGTAGGCGGTCACCAAGGTGTCGTTGGAGGCTCGTTGTGCGCATTTTTGACGGGCGGACTCTTTATCCCACCCCACCCCGGTGTAGTCAGAGCAGTAGTAGGTCTGCGCAGGGGTGAAATAAAAAAAGCAGCTGCCAGAGGCCGAGGTGAACGACGCCGGCTCCTCGCACACCTCGCTCTTCGTGGCGGTTAAAAGCGCCGGTTTGTCCTCGAAGCTTTTGGCCAGCATCCAGTCCAACAAGAGCTGGTGGGTCAAAAGCTTGCAGTACCTGACCCCCCTGAGGCCTTCATCCATGTCGCCTGACAGGTTCGGGTCGTTTGATTCCACATACGCGCTCATCGGCTCGTAGGTGTAGAAGCCGTCTCCCGCGACGACCTTGGAGGCGGGATCCGTGGCCATACAGGCCGATCCGGTGGAGGTCGGATTCGTGTGGTCAGTCAGGGGCGGAGCGTCGTCATCGGGGATGAACTTAAGCCTGATGCCCCGCTCCTCGTATTCTCTGCGCTGCGCACCGGTCAACATCGACAATGCGTTGTGGTAGATGCTCTGTTGAACCTCGGCACAGATGCCCTGCTCCCCCTCGCTGCGTAGCCCAAACGCCGCATCGATGCTCTCCTTGCTCTTCATCTTGGCCAGGATGACCCCGTCGATCTTCGAAGGGGCCGACGGGGCCGAGGTTTGTTCTGCGGGGACAAAGGAAAAATAGGCCTGAATCCAGTTCTCCTCGGCATCGAGCCGGGCATTAGATGCGCCGAACTGAGCCTCGGTGACCTCGGTGGCTCGCACCTCTATGTTCGCGGCTTCGATGTCGGCCATCGAGATCTGGGCGGCATGCACGGCGCAGTCGTCGTATTCCTTGGCCAATTCGAACCCGGATTTGCTGTGATCTGTCTTGCACGTCTCAATCCCCAGGGACGACTCCTGCCCACACCCGCTTTGAAACGTGGCAATAATGGCGATCGCCGCTTTGT
>JAABTR010000111.1 GCA_011389755.1 Deltaproteobacteria bacterium
TTTTTCTCAAGGACGCATCCTGTCTTTAATCAATGAATGGCTCAAGTCAACTTTGCATCAAGGACCCCAATACTCCGAGGGAAATCAGACCACCGGAGCGGCTGCCGGGTCAAGGGGTGTAGATACCGAGATCCTTCATCCCACCGCTCTTGGCGTTCAGCCCGCCGAGGACATAAATCTTTCCTTGGTAGATCCGGGAAGTGGCCCACATCTTGGCTCTGCTCATGGGCGGGCAGGTCGACCACGTGCCGGAGACGGTATCGTAGGCATTGACATGGTCGCTCAGGACCGCCGGTGAACTCGAGCTGTCCGAGATATCGTGATTTCGGGCGCCGCCAAAGAAGTAGACGCTGCTCCCCAGGACCGCCGCCGCGGCAGCCTCGAACAGATGTTTGCTGAGGCTGGGGCCCAAGGACCAGGAGTCGGTTGCGCTGTCATAAATTTGGAGGATGGTCGTGCCATCTGCCTTGTTACCGTTTAGCACGAACATCTTGTCACCAACGACAGCGCTCGAAAGCGCCCCCCGGCCTTCATTGTGGGGTATGGGGGCAACACTGGACCAACTCTTTGCGGCGAAATCGTACTTGTAGCCCGAGGCATCGCGAGCGCTGTGGGGCTCGCCTCCAAAGATGTAGAGACCTTGCCCGATGATGCCCGAGGCGAAACCCCAATAAAAAGCCTTGGGAGGGGGCTTCGAGGGACTCCAGCTGTTGATCTGCGGGTTATAGACCCGCATGCGCGAACCGCTCGGGTAACCACCGATGAGGTACATTCGGTCTTGATAAACATGCGCGCGCGCCCCCCAAGCGTCGCCGTCCGGTACCTCGGCGGGAGAGCTCTCCCAAGTCCGGCTGACTGAATCGTAGACATGGTGCTTCTTGTAGATCGTGTTGCCAAAGAAGTTGGAGGAACCGCCCAGGTAGTGCAAGCCGTCGGAGAGGACCGCGGACGCCGCAGCCCCCGAGGCATAGGGGACTGACTCGTTGATCCACCCGGGGTCGCCACCAGCGCTGTCGCAGATCCCGTCTCCATCTTGGTCCGAATCGGGTGTGCCGCGGCCGGTCTCCGAGTCCTCATCCCGATCGGTCGTGAACGAGAACGAGTCGTCATCCGACGCCCCCTCCAGCCCGCTGTCCGAGCCGGCATCCGAGCCGATATCATTCGTGGATGTGAGAGTCTGCTTGGGCTCAAAATTCATCGTGCAGCTCGACAGGGCTGGCAAAAACATCACGATACACACAGAAGAACAGCGAATCATTAAACAATTCCTCTTATGGAGTCTTGACTCGGCCCCGTTTTTCCACATGCTGCAAAAACCCTTGTGAAAAGGACTCGATCAACATCCATAACCATTACATATTGTCTAATATTTTCAATGCTTTTTTAGGATTTCCATGGATTAATGTGCTCCCCTTGAGACAGGCCCGTCGTAACTCCACGAGTCGACACAGACAGTCTCTCCATTTTCCACCCAGGTAAAAGTTTCCGCTTCCCAGTCGACGACCATTTCCTCCATTTTCACATTGGTGATGGTAAAGGCCAGGTTTCCATCCCACGGCTGGCCCGGATTGAGCTCGGTCACGGTGAGAGTCC
>JAABTR010000112.1 GCA_011389755.1 Deltaproteobacteria bacterium
TTTCACATTGGTGATGGTAAAGGCCAGGTTTCCATCCCACGGCTGGCCCGGATTGAGCTCGGTCACGGTGAGAGTCCCTCGCGTCGCCAAGAACTCTTTATCGCAAACCTCCTGCTTATTGACCTCGACGCAGTCGGTCGCGAAAATGACATAATTATCAAGGTCAAAGATGCTCTTATTGATAGTCAAATCTGCGGTCCCCAATCTTGGGTCCCACATTTCAATCTCTAGGTACGACCAAACACTATTGGTACTATCCGGGGTCGTTTCCCAGACATCAACCACGACACGGTTCTCGTTGTCCCACGTTCCTACCGTCCCAACCGCCTTTCTCTCGTTGCCGCCGAAGTCTCCATATTTATGCGTGCACTGAGTGACCGCCGGGCCGGTATCTGCGCCCGAATCTGTGTCGACGCACGGGTTCGTGTCGGTGCCGACCTCGGTGGCTGTGTCAGTATCACCGTCCGCATTTGTATCCGTGTCGGTGACAAAACCTGTATCGCCACCACTGCCCGCGTCGGCACCCGTTTCGTCGACACGACCCGTGTCATCATGATCGTCCGCGTCCGTGGCGACATCTGTATCGCGACCACTGCCCGCTTCGGTGCTGGTGTTCACAACGTTCTTCATCGAAAAATCGATAGTACAACCGGAATTATTTAAAATCATGCTGGACAGGAGCAGACCGGCAAACAACCACGATCTGCGACCGCGAATTCTGGATGGAAAAGTCGGCAATCCCTTATTTTCAGCCGATTGTCTCAGCACCTTTGCCACCTTTGCAAAAAAATCCTGCCCCTCTTCTTATTGGTTGCCTGCCGACCCAAGTATTACGAATGTGTGTTTGGCTTTGGAGCCTCAGGATGCGAAACTCAAGCTCAAGGCAGGAGGCGAAAACGATGACAGGTAGTCGCTGCCCTTGGTGCGAGGGCCACCCGCTTTACATCACCTACCACGACGAGGAGTGGGCCGTCCCCGTGCGCGACGACCGCCTGCAGTTCGAGTTTCTCACCTTGGAAAGCGCCCAGGCCGGGCTGTCTTGGCTCACCGTCTTGAAAAAACGCGAGGGATACCGCCGCGCGTTCGAAGGCTTCGATCCCGAAAAGGTCGCCCGCTTCTCCGAGACGAAAATTCAAAAGCTCTTGGTCAACGAGGAGATCATCCGCAACCGGGCCAAGATCAAGGCGGCGGTGAGCAACGCTCGGGCCTTTTTGCAGGTCGCGCACGAGTTCGGCACCTTCTGTGACTACATCTGGCGCTTCGTGGACGGGCGGCCCAAGGTCAACCGCATCGCGTCGATTAAAGAGCTTTTGGCCACATCGCCCGAATCCGAGGCCCTGAGCAAGGATCTCAAGGGCCGCGGGTTCACGTTCGTCGGCCCCACCATCGTCTACGCCCACATGCAGGCCACCGGCCTCGTCAACGATCATCTGGTGGGCTGCTTTCGCCACAATGAGTGCCAAAGCTGAGGGCCGGCACCCATGACCTCAAGGGGTCGTTCGAAACCGGCGACGTGAAGGCGGGGGACCGAGTCCGGAAAGTTTCTAGGCAGCGTCCATATTTCCGAATGCCAAAAAGAATGCCAAGATCCGGTCGCTGTGGACATCCGAAACGGTGATTATTTTTTCGTCATCTGGATCAGTTCAAAATATCGATGCCCGTCGAGGAAACAAATTTTTGTTGCCTCTTGTCAATGATGACAATTGGCAACAAAAAGGGGAGGATCGCATGACTCGTTTAAAATTGCATATGATCACGATGCTGCTCGCTGGGATCTCCGTGGCAGCTTGTGAGACTTCCAGTTCGTCGAAGACGTCCTCACCGGACAACTCCCGGGACACCCTCTTCGACGACGGCGACTCCGCAGGTCGAAACGATACGGGCTCCAATGATCCCGGCACGGCTGCGGATCATTCGGATACCGGGGTCACCCCGGATACCGCACAGGAGACCGACCGCTCCACAATCGTTGACTCAGACACCATGGATGAATGCGCCGCGGTGACCGATCACGCCGAGCTCATCCCGATGCCCGTGGACATCGTGATCGCCGTGGACAATTCCGGCTCCATGCGGGATGAAGCCCAGTGGGTCCAGGACAACATGAACGATTTCTCCATCCAAATCGCGGCCAGCGGAGTCGACTACCACATCGCCCTCATCTCCGCCTCGAACGACATCGATGAAGGAATTTGTGTGGCCCCCCCCTTGGGCGGCGGCGATTGCCCAAACGACTCCAGTCCCCCGAATTTCCTCCACGTCATCGAGACAGTCAACTCCGTCAACGCTCTTTCGCTCATCAACGACACCTATGATCAGTGGAAAAGCATATTGCGGCCGGACTCGATGCGTCACTTCCTGGTGGTCAGCGATGACGATTCCGTGGACGACGCCGACTCCTTTGCCGGCTGGATGTCCCAGCGAGGGATTTCGAAATTCACCTTTCACGCCATCGTGGCCTCGGCGGGCAGCGAGATCACATGGTCCTGCCTGACCGGAGGGTCCCACGCCTGCTGCGCCGAAAAATTTCCGCACTCTCCTTTGGGCAGCCAAAGGGGTGAGGTCTACATCGAGCTGGCCGATGAGACCGGAGGTCTCTGGGGCGACCTGTGCGAGCAGGACTTCGGACCGGTCTTCGACGAGCTGGCCACGACCATCGGAGAGGTCTCCATCGCCTGTCATTGGGACATCCCCGATCCGCCCGAGGGCGAGACCTTCGATCCCACCAAGGTCAACGTCGAGCTCAATGACGAAGGCGGAAATGAGCATGCGGTGGGATACGTTGAAGATCCGTCCATGTGCGGCTCGGTCGAGCACGGCTGGTACTACGACGACCCGAACAATCCCACCCGGATCCTCGTATGTGAGCAGACCTGCGACTGGCTTCGGAGCTTCGAAGACGGCGCCGTGGAAATCATCCTCGGTTGTGAGACCAAGGCGGCCGTGGTGGTGTAAAGACGGGTCGTCGAGCCTTTCGGCAACAGGGGGTTGCGCGTTTTCGCAGTCTCGGTCAAGAACTCCCGTGCGCGCCCGGCTACCATGCGAAGTGCGAGGTGGAGGAAAGATGCTGACGCAGTGGGACAAGATCAAAACCGCACAGCGGATGCAGGAGCACATCGAAGCGCACCTGGCCGAGAAGATCACCATGACCGAGCTCGCCCGGGCCGGGGGCTACTCCCCGTGGCACGCCGCCCGGCTGTTCAAAGAGGTCACCGGCAAGGCCCCCTTCGAGTACATCCGGCAAAGGCGGCTCTCCGCGGCCGCAAAGAGACTTCGAGACACGCGCTGCAAGGTCGTCGATGTGGCCTTCGACTTCGTGTTCGACTCCCACGAGGGCTTCACGCGAGCCTTCTTTCGTCAGTTCGGCATCTCTCCGAGCCGCTTCCGCAAAAGCGGATCCGCAGCCGAGCTGTTTTTGCCCCCGCAGCTTCGGGACTGGTACACCAGGAGGCAAAGAGGAGAGATCCCCATGGCCGAAAAAACAAACCTCCAGACCGTCTTCGTCCAAGTGCTCGAGCGCCCGGCGCGAAAGCTGATCCTCAAGCGCGGCCAAGAGGCCGATCACTACTTCGCTTACTGCGAGGAGGTGGGCTGCGAAGTCTGGGAGGAGCTGAGCAAAGTCAGCGACGCGCTTGGGGAGCCGATGGGCCTGTGGCTCCCCGAGGGCCTCCGGGCTCCGGGGTCCTCGCGGTACGTCCAGGGCGTCGAGGTGGCCGCCGATTACAGCGGTGAGGTGCCCGCCGGCTTCGAGATCATCGAGCTGCCCCCCTGCAAGATGATGGTCTTTCAAGGCCCTCCCTTCGAAGACCGGGACTTCGAGCAGGCCATCTCCTCGCTGTGGGATGTGATGGCCTCCTACCGCCCCCAAACCTATGGCTTCGAGTGGGCCGACGATGACGCCCCCCGATTCCAGCTTCGCCCCGAGGGTTATCGCGGCTACATCGAAGGCCGCCCGGTGCACCGACTGTAACCTCGCGGGCAGGCCCCTCCGAAGAAGCAGATTCTATCTCCAGAAGCCACCGCAGGGGCAACTTCGGCAGCAGCCGAGCCAGGCGTCCCTACGACACCTTTCAGACGTGAGTGTTTTTTGACAAGTGCCGAAACAACCTGGGTAATAGCGTGCTCAAGCGGTCCGCCGGAGTATTTTTCGTGCAGAGGCATCCCGAACTGCTCGTCAAAGGTCCTCATCCGCACCCGCCTGCCAGACTCTCGGACCGACATCTTTCCAATGTCACTGTTAATTTGAAGCCGCATTTCCTGGGGACAACCACAAAAAACCAGCCTCATTGTCCGTGTAAGAGCCGAAGAGACAATCTCCTTGACAACTTCTAGGTTTTACCTGTTATGCACCTTTTGCGCTTTTTTTTACCTCATTGAACTGAAAGTGAAAATGCAATGCCTAGACTAAGTTTCCTATGTTGTTTCATCCTCGTTTTCAACCTATTTGCGTGCTCCAACCACGACACGGACGCGAACCTCACCAAGGTGAGCGATGAGGTCGCCCCGAAGGCGATCTTCGGCGGCGTCGAGGTCGAGAGCACCGACCCGATCTCCCTGTCGAGCATCGCGCTGCTCGAAGGGGACGGGGAGCAGGTCTGCTCCGGCACGCTCATCACCGCGAACGTGATCGTGAGCGCCGCCCACTGCTTCACCACCTTCAGCCCCTACTACGTGAGCTTCGGCGGCGAGGTGCCCCAGAAGACCTTCTGGACCGACGACCTGAGCGACCGGAGGAAGTTTCCCAATGTTCGAGAGATCGCCTCCTTTGCGGTCCACCCGGACTATGACTCATCGGTCACCGGCGACAACGCCGAGGAGCTGAGGCCTCCCAACGACATCGCCTTCGCGATCATCGCAGATGGCGCCCCTTCGGGCTTCGTCCCCGCGCGCGTCATCGCTCCGGGCAGCGCGCTGACCACCGATATCACCATCGCCGGCTTCGGCGCGTTTCCCGAGTACGACCCCATGGACCCGGCGCCGCCGCGCCTGCGCAAGGTCGACACCTTCATCGGCGCGATCCTCTCCCAGTCGAAGCTCCTCAAGGACGGACCCAACCCGGGCAAGGGCAGCTGCGTGAGAGATTCCGGCGGCTCCATCTATCTACGAACAAACCTCACCGAGACTCCTATCGTGATCGGAAACGTCGTCAGCGGCCCCCTCGACTGCAGCGAGGGGCTGGGCTACAACACCGACCTTCGACATTACGTTCCATGGCTCGAGTCCGCGACGGGGCAGACTCTCACAAAAGTGGCAATCAGCTCCAACTGTGGAAACGGCGCGGTGGACGCCGGCGAGGCCTGTGACGGAGGCAGCGTGTCGTGCGGCGACATCAATGACGGTTACATCAGCGGGGCGGCGGCGTGCAATGCGCAGTGCAGCGGCTACGACGAGTCCTCCTGCGTGGCCGAGCCAATCCAGAACCGCTGCGTGGAGTCGGCCTGCGGCGCCGAGGGGCTCCCCAGGGGCATCCCCGACAACAGCTCAGCGGGCACGACATCGACGATCCCCATCGCAGGTCTCGCGGGGACAGTCAGTGGCGTCGACGTCACGGTGGAGATCGTTCACACCTACCGCGGCGACCTCAGGGTGCGGCTCGTCTCTCCCACGGGGCGCGAGGCGCTGCTGTTCGACAGGACCGGAGCAGGCGCTGACAACCTGAGCCTCGAGCTGAGCCTTGCCGATTTCGACGGCCTGGATCCCGCCGGAGACTGGAGCCTGATCGTCAGTGATCACGCTGGTCAGGACACGGGCACGCTCGTCAGCTGGTCACTGCGCTTGACCGAGGACCTACCGGCGATCTGCGGAGACGGGATCGTGGAGGGCTCGGAAGTCTGCGACGGCGGCGCCATGAGCTGCGTCGCCATCGACGGCGCGCGGTTCTCGGGCGGCGTCGCGCCTTGCGACAGCGCGTGCGGCGGCTACGACGTGTCGCCTTGCGCCGTCATCGAGAACCTCTCGTCGTGTGTCGCGGCGGCCTGCGTGAGCTCGGACGCGGATCTGCCGATCCCAGACAACTCAGCGGCCGGGATCTCCTCCATCGTGCGCGTCGAGACCTTCACCGGGGCGCTCCACAGCGTTCACTTGGTGCTCAGCATCGATCACACCTATCGAGGAGATCTCTACGTGACCCTGACCTCACCGCAGGGGACGGTGAAGGTGCTGCACAACAAATCCGGCGGATCCGCGGACGACCTCAACCTCGACGTGACCCTCGCCGATTTCGCAGGCGAAGCCCCGACCGGCGACTTCGTGCTCTTCGTCTCCGACAGGGCTTCGCGGGACGTGGGCACCCTCGAGGGCTGGTCGATTCAGCTCGACTGAGATCAGTCAGCATCCAGGACCAAGACGAACCCATCCTCCCGGTCGCCTGGGTTTGGGCCCTGGCTCCCGCCGGTGTTCGTCCCGGCGGCGTAGACGTGGGTCTCGCTCGCGGCGACACCATAGCTCCACTCCTCATGGGGCGTCGACTTGACGTAGGACCAGATCACATCCCCGGTCTTGTCGATTTTGGTGACAAAGGCGTCCCCGTCCTCGTCCTCACCGAGCAGCATGGCGTAGGGGTTGATCACGCCGCTGGCGAAGAGGGCGTCGCTATTGAACGCCAGGCCCCGGGGGTGGGTGTAGACTTCGAAATCGAAGTGGGTCGTCCAGACGGCGACCCCTTTAGCCGGGTTGAACTTCGCGGCACAGTTGTGATCGTCGCAGGTGCCGATGGCGTAAACGGCGCCCTGTGCGTCGACCACCACATCGTACCAGGCATCGTCGCCCGCCGAGTTGGTCTCGCGCGACCAGAGGAGTTTGCCGCTCGCGCCGTCGAGCTTAAGGAGGCTGGCGCCGAGCGTGATCTGGCCGTGGCCGAGCACCAGGCCCTTGGCGGCGACGTAGACACCGCCCTTCGCGTCCGCGGCGATCCCGTGCCCCTCCTCGTACTCCGCGGTCCCCTGCTGGTAGGTCCAGTCGAGTTCGCCCTTTGAGCTGAACCTGGCGACGAACACGTCCGCGTCGCCGGCGTTTTCGTAGGGCGCGAACCGGCCGAGGGTCTTGCCGGTGACATAGATGTTCCCGGCCGGGTCCGTGCATATGGCCGCGGAAAAATCCTCTTGCTGTGACCCGAAGACCACCGTCCACTCCAGGTCGCCCGTCGCGTCCAGCTTCGCGACAAAGCCATCCCCCATGGCCGGCATGGCGCCTGCGAGCGGCTCGGTCCCCAGATCGCTGTAGGTCATCCCGGTGATCACCACGCCGCCGCTCGGATGCGCGGCGATGGCCCGGCCCATTTCGAAGGCGAAGCCCGGCGAGCCGATCTGGGTGATCCACGACTCGGTCAAGGAGCCGCCGGCGCTCGAGTACCGGACGACCGCGATGTCGCGACCGCCCCCGCTCGATCCGTCGGGATCGAGGGCGCCG
>JAABTR010000113.1 GCA_011389755.1 Deltaproteobacteria bacterium
GGTGAGCCCTACAGCGTAGACCCCGCCGTCCTTCCCCACGGTGACACCGTTTAGAAACTCCACGGTCTCGTCGGTCCCGAAGATCTGAGTGCCGACCGCTCCAGAGTAACTCCCGAACGTCACATCGACCCGGGGTTCGCTGTCTACCTCGGGGTCGCTTTCATCATCGGACTCGCTGCCGACGCCGGTGTCGCTGCCTCTGCCGGGATCGCTGCCCACCCCGGTGTCGCTCGTGCCACCCGGATCGCTGCCCACCCCGGTGTCGCTGCCTCCGCCGGGATCGCTGCCTGCGCCGGCGTCGCTGCTCTCATCGGACTCGCCGCCTGCGTCGGGGTCGCCCTGGGAGCCTGTGTCGCTCTCGCTGTCCTGCCCGGGGCGCTCGTCCTGCGTGCTCGAGCCCGTCGAGTCATCGCCTTGTTCGCAGGCACAAAATGACGCCGCCACACAGACCATGCTCGCCATGAGAATTTTCGTAATAAGATTCATTGTCAAACACTCTTTCAGTCAAGTCCCGCAGGGTTCATAGGTAAAATGAACCCCCTCATCCAGGGTTTTCTTGTAACCTGGGGGCAAAATGAACACCAGCGAAAGTGGTGTCGCGAGTCGAGGCTCACTTCGGATACTCCCGATCAGTCATACACGGCCCCGCCTTTTGCTGGCGGAGCGTCTCAGTTCAGGTTCACCTTGCTCCCCTTGATGGTCACGGTGCCGCTGGCTTTGTGATTGAATTTTTGGCCCTTCACCGTCACGTTGCCGTTTTTGTCGATCGTGATCTTGCTCTTGCCGCACTCGATGCGGACCTTGTTTTTCACCTTGAAGATGAGCTCGTCGTCGATGGCGAAGGAGACGTTGCCCTTCACCTTCGACTTCTCGGCGCCGTCTATCTGATTCTTGACATCGCCCTTGACCTTGAGGCTCTTGGAGCCTTTGATCGGTTGAAATAGGCCGTGTAGAAATGCTTGTCTTTGAGCAGCCCGTACTCCTGCAGAACCTCTTCGATGACATCGGCCCGGCTCTTATTGGGGAACGATCGCGAGTTGCAGCCCACGCACAGCCTCCACACCTGGGGACGGATGACGATCGTGTAGACGTACTTGTCGCGCTCGACCTGGTCGTGATCGGGCTGGTGAAACTCGAAGATGGTGCCGTCGAAGCGCGTGGCTTTGAGCTCCCGGGCGATGGGGCCGCTGAAATTCAAGGTCGCGGGCTTTCCGATGAGCGCCTCCATGTCCTGCTCGGAAAAATCCTCGTCGGATACGGCACTTTGAGCGGAGACGAGAAAGCCAAAGAGGGTGACGCACAAGACCCCGATGACGACGATTTTTCCCAAAAGCGGCTTTCCTGGGCCGAGCAAGACGACGACGCGGACGAGGAGCTCACGGACGATCCCGATGAGGACTGCGACTGGCCCGACGCCCGCCTGGCAAAGGCCTGGTGGGACGACCACCGCGGGCGCTATCAAAGCGGTCAGCGCTACCTGGCGGGCAAAGAAGCGGACGAGCACGGGCTCGACTTTGTCCTGCGCGAAGGCAGACAAAACCAGCGATACATGGCGGCGTTTCTCCTCGGGCGCCTCGCCCCACAAAGACCGCTGTTCGAGGTGAGGGCAAAAAGCTCGAACCAACGAGAAAAGCTCGAACCATGAACTTCGTCAACGAAACCGGCCTCGAGGCTGGGTGGAACGTCGGGCTCGGGCGCGAAGGGCGAGAGACGCTCATGGTCGCCGTCAAGGCCACCTTCGACTTCCCCCAAAACGGCGGGCGGCCGCTGCGATCGCAAAAGCAGCTCCCGCTCGTCGCTGGCGCTTTTGCACATGGGAGAAGACGATGGAAACCGGGCGGCGGCCGTGCTCGGCTGGTCGAATGACGAGGAGACGGTTTAGGGATGGGCGGAAAAGTCTTCGCAAACGGCATGGAGGTCTCCAGCAAGGCGTCGCCCCACAAGGTCTTGGCGTCGATGCCGGACGTGGCCCTGTCTCCTCCGGCGCCGCCCGCGGGCCCGGTGCCGATCCCCTACCCCAACTTCGCCCAGTCTTCGGACCTGACGGGTGGCAGCAAGAAGGTCAAGATCAGCGGCAAGCCCATCACCCTCAAGGGCAAGTCGAGCTACAAAAAGAGCAAGGGCGGCGAGGCCGCTACCAACAATTTCGGCGCCGGAGTCATCTCCCACAAGATTGGCGGCCCGGTAAAACACAAAGCCGGCTCGTTCAATGTCAAGGTCGAAGGCGCGAGCGTCGTTCGGACCCTGGATCTGACCACGGGGAACCACATCAACTCCGGCAACGGCTGCATGATGGCCGATGCGGCCGGCGTAAACCCGCCCGGCATGGATAGCGATGACAAGAGCGACTGCGAAGAGCTCTCAAAGCAAAACGAGGCGGCCAGGCAGGATCTCAAGAGCCAGACTAAAGATAAGTCTGTGGTGGGCAAAGACGGAACGGGAAGTGGAAAGGGGACGACAGTTTCCTCTGCCAAGTACACGCCGAGCAATTCTTCGGGCCAAGCGCAAATCGCAACAGCGCACAGCAACCAAAAAGCGGTGCAAAAATGCCCTGACAGATTCGTGCAAGGCGGCAGCCTGGGCACGAGCGGAACCAGAGCGAGCGGGACGAGCGCCATTGCCGGATACAAACACGGGGGGCCATGTCTTCAAAAATCTGGACACACCGAGGCGCGTCTCTTTGATGCCTTGGGAAAAGTGACCACGGGCGGAAAGCTGCAGCCGGGCAAGATGACCATGAATATCGACTGGCGACGAGCATCTGCAAAAACCCTATCCTCTAAGATGCCATGTACGTCGTGCCATAAGATGGTCTGCGCGGCCAAGGAACTGGCTCTCCGATATTCTGAGAAAAACCGCCGCGAGCTTTCCAAGCTTGGTTGACGACGAAGAGTTCTACGAACTGAAAACCTACGACGCCGGTCACGAACCACCGGTCTACCGAGCTTTCTTCGAGCCGGGGTTCGTGCACAACGATGAGAACGCAAAAAAAGCGATAAACGAATCTCTCGGGTCCCTAGGCCCGAAAAAAAACCCTTATCTCTGCACGGCCGAAGAGATGATCGCCCAGGGATTCGAGGGCACACCTTACCGGTACTGAGGAGGCGACATCATGCCGTTTTGGAGACCACCGCACATCTTGAAGGCCAAACTAGGCAGCCAGGACCTTCGCTTCACCTGGGACGACTGGAAGGCCGAAGACCTCTACGAGTACGACTCTTCCGAGATCGCACAAAAGCTCATGCGCCTGACGATCCGGGCTCAGATCGCTATCGGCATCGGCATCTACGAGTGGATCATGTGGCGTCTTCAAGACGCGTCAGAGACCGATGTACCGAGGCATCTCGCGGAGGCTGCCCGGTGCGGGATGGTCGACCCCAGGTACATGAAGTATGTCGAGCTTCCGCGCCGGGAGTGGATGGGTCCGGTGCACGGGCCGCTGTGGTGCGCCGTCACGTGGATGGTCCCGATGGTGTTTCATGAAGAGATGGGCGAGGTCGAGCTCGAGTCGGGCCTCGAGTATCTCCCGAGTCTCGCCATGCACGTGGTCCCCGAGCCAGAGCTCTTTGAAAACTGGCTCCACGTCATCGCCGACCGTCTGCTGCAGCACTACGAGGCCGAAGAAGCGGACCCATTCGAGGATCTTTTCGGCGATGAAGACCGCGCCGGGAAGGTCGTGCCCCGAGAGGCTCTCGACCCCGATTTCGATTTTAGGCCCGAGGATGGTGATTCGCTGATGGAGGCGTATTTAAAGAGCGTCGACCACCAGGGGAACCCATTTTTGCGCTCCCCACAAGAGATGCTCGCCGAGGGCTTTGACAAAACGCCGTATCGGCTCTGACGACGAGGATTTATCGTGTGATGTCGAAACCTCAACCAAAGAACAAGGTCGGTCTTTTAGCTTTCGACGCTTCGGGCGAGATGCGTTTTTGCACCATCGATCGGATCGAAGGAGGCGAGGTCTGGATCCGCGAATCTTCTCACGAAGAGCCGATGCGGGCTCGCCTCACCGGTTCTGCGCTCTCGCAGCTCGCCGGCTCCCCGCTCGAGCAGCGCCGCGGCGAGGAGGTTGTCGTTTGGTTCCAAGGCCGATGGCCCGTACCCGCCCCCACCATCGTCGATTTCGTCTTCGACCAGCTGCCCGAAGCGATGAACCGCCACGACG
>JAABTR010000641.1 GCA_011389755.1 Deltaproteobacteria bacterium
GACCGCCCCGGTGATAAAACCCAACGGAACTCGCTTTGGATGGTGGCCCTACGACTCTCGCACCGACACCATCGAGGGGATCGGCGACTTCGACGGCGACGGCCGCGCCGAACTGCTCATCACCAACTCCTCGGGCATCGGGATCTTAAAAAAATCCGGCAGCAGCCTGAGCTCCCCCGTGGTCCAACCGAACGGGGCTCGGTTCGGAGGCTGGCTCTACGACTCGACGAAAAACCGCATCGCGGGCATCGGTGACTTCGACCGCGACGGCAAAGATGACATCGTCGTCACCAGCTCGTGGGGCATCGGAATTTTGGAGAAGTACGCGAGCACCCTGACCGGGCTCGTGGTCCAACCGAACGGATCCCGGTTCGGGGACTGGCTCTACGACTCGACGAAAAACCACATCGCGGGCATCGCAGACTTCGACGGCGATGGGGACTCGGACATCCTCGTCACGAGCTCGTGGGGTATAGGCATCCTCAAAAAATACGGACGAACCCTGCGATCCATCGTCGCAAAACCCAACTGGTCCCGATTTGGCAGCTGGACCTACCACTCGGCGTACAACAAAATCGAGGGCATCGGTGACTTTGACGGCGACGGATCGGCCGACATTTTCATCAGCAACGTTGGGAGGACCGGCCTTCTCAAGCGCACGGGGAGCTCTTTGTGGTCCATCGACGTCGACAACTACGGAACCACGCTCGGCAACTGGCACAGCGAAGGCAGGGACAAATATAGCTTCGTCGGCGATTTCGACGGAGCTCCCGGTGACGAGATCGTCGTCGAGAAATAGTTCCGAGGGCCAGCCGGCTCGGTTCGGCCACCACGTTTTCAGGTCGTCATCGCCAAACACCACTTCGGGGGGCACCAGGCATGCGCCAAACAAGGCACCGGATGACGCGCCACTAGAAGAAATAGGATAATGTCATGAAGAAACTCGTCCGTTTTCAATGCTCGCTCCTTTTCGCGATTGTCTTTTCGTTGCTGGGTCACAGCGCACGGGCCCAGTTCATTTTGAGGCCACCTGCTCCGCCAACGATCGTCGGGGAGCACTCTTGCGGTCACTCGAGCCCCACGTGGAGTTTCGAAAAGCCGGGGGCGACCCACTACAGATACATCTTGGACTACGGATTCGTCAGGTCGACGCGATCTACGAGCTATACCGCGCAAGGACTACCAAGCGGCTCGCACACGTTTTCGGTCAGAGCCTGCAACTTCATCGGCTGTTCGGATGCCAGTTATTTTCGGACAGATATCGAGAAGCTAGGCCCCGGCTATGAAGGCATTTGGGATGGTGTGGAGAAATCCGATCTGGCGACCACGCCCCTCGGACACCCCGCGCCGGTATCTTGTCACAACTGCTACAACAGCGAGGACGACAAGGCCTTGAGCCTCGCCGAGGCCAAAGACAAGATCCACAACGCCCTGACCAACGGCGCGGATCTCATCGAGCTCGACATCTACCAGACCGACTCGGGACAAATCTGCGTCGCCCATGATGACGCAGCCGACTGCACGGCGGTGGTCGGCACGCAGAAAACAGGGGTGCCTCGGCTCTTTGAGATTTTGAGCTTCGAGGCGCTCAAGAATTCCGACGCCCTGCTGTTCATCGAGATCAAGGAGCGCGACGAGTCCATAGCCCACGATTTCGCGCGCAAGCTCTTGCGAGAGATCGAAGCCGTCAAGGGGGCGAACGGCGATCCTGCCTACGCCCGAAACGGGCGGCCGCTGTTCATTCGCGGTTTCCACGACAAGGTCGCGTTCATGGAGGGCGTCCGGGACGAGCTGGGCGACTTTGCCCATATGGAAAACTACGTGAAGTTCTCTTTGCTCGCAGACAACAGAAACAATTCTGAGACGTACCGAGACAAAACCAGCATCGCCCAGGTTCAAGAATGGATCGACCGCGAGCTCGCGGCTTTCGATTTCGACATGTTCGAGTTCCACCACAAGCTCACCAATCTCTTCAGCCTGGCCCGCTACGTTCAGTCCAAAGGGATCGCCGCGGGGGTGTTCACAATCCGAGAAAGTCGTCAGATGTTCGCGGATGTCGCCATCGCGGGACTGCGAGAAACTTTCGACCAGATCACGACCGAATACCGTGCCGACCTTGCGCGCAACATCGTTCAAGAACAAAACACGCTTGCGTACCTCGACGCCTCGCGATGCAACTCAGCGAGTGACACCGCGGCGACGGGATTTCGCAACTTCACGGGCACAAAAACCGCTTTCCAGACCTGGCTGAACCGTCCGCAGACGGACACCTACTGCGGTTCGCCCCCGCTCGCTTGGAACGATATCGGCGAGCCCCTCTATGGTTGCATCTTCGATTTCCACGCCGCTCATGGGATAGATGACAGTGCGATCTCTTTGGGAGACTACGACAACTCCCTCGACGGAGGTTTCCTTGTCTCGGCGCTCGTCGATTTTGATCGACTGCAGCTCGACGA
>JAABTR010000642.1 GCA_011389755.1 Deltaproteobacteria bacterium
GTGAACGGGGAGTATCGCTACCACGACATCGATGTTGCGAAAACAGGCATCGGTTACAAGCGCGACGAGCTGGAAGCCCAGAAGTCCAGCTACCTGGTGACCGGCGCATATGATGGAAGAGGGGGCGTGTATCTCTTCGTCGACGGTCTCCTATCGTCGGGCAGCTCAGGGGGATGGTACGATGGGGGAGTGACGACCGGCTCGGTTCCGATTCTGATCGGGGCCGACCCGCAGCCGTCTGCCGACACAAAGGCTCGCTACCACTTCGACGGCTCGATCCAGCAGGTTCAAGTGCTCAGGTGGGATGATCACCCCTACTACGAGGTCAACCAATAGCAGGTGGCAACTTGTCGTCTCTGTTTCCAATTTCCCCCAGCCTATTATCGTGTCATGAACTTTGGGACACTCTACTAAAAGGGAGACCGAAGGATTCGCACTTTCGGGTCGTTCCCGCATCGAAGCATTTTGGCGATTGAGCTTGAGCTGACACGTCTCGATGAGACAGGTTTTCGAGCGATTGTGGAAGAGGATATCCGCCTTGAAATGGACGAGAAGGCGGACCTTCGCGCTGTAACTTCGCTTGCCGGGGCCATCAACTTCGATCGGAAGAAAGAAGGCGAAGCGATCGAGTGGGGCTATGGGAAAGACGGCGGTGTGCGCATCTCGGCGAACAAGCTGGGAGTCTCTCAACTGACTGTGTCATTTGGCAAGGCGTCTCGACAGATAGACATCGTTGTAGAGGGAGAAGAGGCGGAGCAATGAGAAAAGCAACCTTGAAATAACTCGATTTTTAATCCTGGGGGCGGTGTTGGCTCTTTTTGCCGCAGCATGTGAGCCTTGAGTTTAGACGTCTGAATTTTGATGTTAAATCTCGGCCGTTCGACCCCATCCTGGGGTCGGTGTTCGAAGGCTCCTATTCGACTGTCACCACGGTTTGCCGCGAAGTACAATAGCCCTCATACGCCATCGTGATCGTTGCGGTTCCTACAGCGACTCCGGTGAGCAGTCCCTTTTTTCCGTCCTCGTTGCTCACGCGCGCAACGTTTTCATCACTGCTCGACCAGTCGTAGACCTCGGTCTCCTCTTCCCAGCCGAGATAATAGGACCATCCCTCGAGCTGAATCGTCTCACCCACGCTGACGACGGGTTCGGCCGGCTCGATCTTCAGGTCGTGAAGCGCCGAGTGGAGCACCGTTACAGGAACCTGTTGTGCAGAGACTCCTTTGTACTGCGCTTTGATAGAAACAGTCCTGCCTGCATCGAGCATCGTCAAGAGTCCTTTGGAACCCTCATCGTTCGAAACGGTCACATAACGCTCATCGTCACTCGACCAATGACACAGCTCGGTGCAATCATAAGACGATCCCCCTTCCGTCTGGCAAATCGCCTTGAGCTGGACCTCGCAGCCGATGAAGGACTCGACGCGGGAAGGCGTGATTTCGATACTCATGAGAAAGTCGGCGTCCGTGTCGATGACCGTCTCGGTCTCGCTGTCGGTTTCACCCGCCGTGCCCCTCGGCTCCCCCGTGTCGATGACCGTCTCGGTCTCGCTGTCGGCCACTTCGTCAGAGTTGAGGCCGTCCTCCCCGTTCCCGTCGTCATCGCAGGCCGGCAAGACAGCCAATTTCGCCAAAAACACCAACGCGAACGCGGTGAACAAAGTCGATTGAGTCGTCAATTTATGCATAGTTTTCATCCTTGTCGGGGGCGTCTTGTTCACGAAAACATCCCTTTTAACACCACATTCCACATTCACGATC
>JAABTR010000643.1 GCA_011389755.1 Deltaproteobacteria bacterium
CCTTCCACGTCTTTTTTTCGAAGCGCCGCGGATCGTTGGGGACGAAGGTGATGGTGTGGCGGCCCACGGTCAGCTTGCGGCGGCGCTGCGACGGACCGAAGGCGAATTTTTCCTTGCCGTCTATCACGATGGTGACCGACATGGGGTGAGGGGTGAAGATGACGTCTCTTTTCGTTGTCGGGCGCGAGGTGCCGCGGCCCGTGGTGGAGAGAGTTTTTGCGGGTCGCGGGCGAAGTGGCGGTGTCGTGTCGACCTCGGGCGCCTCGTCGGTCTCGAGAGGCGCATCATCAGAAATCGAGTCGGGCAACAAAGAAGGAGCCTCTGCCGTGAGGGCGTCCGAGGAGACGCCGCTGGCTGTCGTGTCCGATTCGTCTCGTCCTTGGCTCGATCCGGCCCCTGCGAGCTTTGGCAGCCCCTCGGGGCTCTGCGGGACGACAACCTCCTGGGCCGCCGCGTCGGGGTCGTCGCGAAAGAGCGCCCAGCCCACTGCCAAGAGGGCCACAAGCAAGGGCACCGCCACCGCGGCCTTCTCGAAGAGGCGGCGAACTTTTTTTTGCCGCGTCAGGCCGGCGACGGCGCACAGCGCCTTTTCGTGTCCCGGCTCCAGCGCCAAGACCCGGTTGAAATGGTTGATCGCTTCGACGCTGCGCCTTCCGCTTCGGGCCTCGAGCCCGAGCTCCAGGGTGTGTTCGACGATCCCCGCCGCGTGGGCGTGAGTCCACCTGTCCGGATCATCGAAGTACGAGGACAGCTCTTGATCGAACGACGTGATCCCCGCGCGTTCGAGGGCGGATTCCAGGTCGGCGACCAGGGACCCGGCCGAGTCGTATCTGTCTTTGGGGTCCTTTTCGAGACACTTGACGACGATTCTGGAGACGTCGTGTCCCACGGATGGGTTGATCCGCAGGGGGTCGATATAGGTGCCTTCTATGATGTTGCGGATCAGAAGGTGCGGCGACTTTCCGGTGAAAGGCGCCCGGCCCGTGACCAACTCATAGAGGACGGTCCCACAGGAGAAGATATCCGCGCGAGGACCGAGCTCGGCCTGCTCGATGTGTTCGGGGGACATGTAGGCCGGGGAGCCGAGGATCTGCCCGGTGGTGGTCATGTCCGAGAGCCCGGCCAGGTGCGCGATCCCGAAGTCGGACAGCTTGACCTGGCCTCTGGGGCCGATGAGAATGTTTTCCGGCTTTACATCCCGGTGGACGATGCCGTTGGCGTGGGCGTGCGCCAGGGCGGAGGCCACCCGTCTCATGATCAGGGCGGCGGCCTCGGCGCTCGGCACGCTCCCTGTGCGCTCATCTAAAAAAGTGCGCAGATTCGGCCCCTCGACGAGCTCCATGACGATGAAGCTGTCGGCGTCGCCGTCCTCGCCGGCGTAATCGTAAATCTCCAAAACGGCTCGGTGCCGCAGCTTGGCCACGGCTTTTGCTTCCCGCGAGAAGCGCTTGCGGGACTCGGCGTG
Source organism: Deltaproteobacteria bacterium (assembly GCA_011389755.1). Classification (GTDB taxonomy): domain Bacteria; phylum Myxococcota_A; class Polyangia; order JAAYKL01; family JAAYKL01; genus JAABTR01. Next base: position 1,466 of record JAABTR010000643.1, read on the forward strand.
GGAGGCCAGGTGGGGGTGTAAGAGCTTGAGCGCGACGTCTCGCTCGAGGAGCTCGTCGCGGGCGCGATACACGATGGCCATGCCGCCACGTCCGATCTCTTCGAGCAGAGTGTAGCGGCCGATCCGGCGGCCTATTTCACGAGAGCGATTCATCTTTCCAAATATTGATTTAGCTTATCATAACGCACCGGCGTCAACCGATCTGAACCTCGATTTTCGAATATTTCCGGGGCTTGCGTTTGCAACGCTGACTCTCTAAAGTACGTTAGTATTAAATCTTTTGGTAGCGAGTTGTGTCGTCGTTGTAGACCGCAGTGCACAATGAGGTCGGTGCGTGAACAGGCCCGTAACCCAGCGTTTTTCTTTTTCTTCTGAGCAAACCCAGGGGCGCCTGCCTTATAGATCGGGCTTAAGAAACACGAAATCCGACCAAACCGATCCTCTCGAAAAAGAGGGGATTGACTAAGGCGAGGGCAATCAGCCATGCAGGAACGGATCCGCTCATTGTTCAACTTTCTCGAACGGGATGCCGCCAACGAGGAAGCATTCCAGGGGCTCGAAGAAATCGTCACGGGAGAGGATTCCGAGCAGAGGCTCGATGAGCTGCGCGACGCGTTGCGAGGAGGCCGGGCCAGGCTGGTTCATGCCGGCGTCTTCGACGCGGCGTGTAAGGTCATCGAATTTGAGCTGGCCTTGGCTGATGACGCCCGTCAAGAAGCCGAATTGCTCGCGGAGCAGGCTCGCATCTACGACGAAGAGCTCTTCGATCAGAAGAGGGCGCTCGCCCTGCTTCAACGGATCATAGCGCTCTTGCCCGACGACGAGAGCTGGGCCGCCAAGATGGCGGCCATCGAAGAGGAGCGCTCGAACTGGGAGCAGATCGCCACGAGGTTTGTCGAGCAGGCCGAGGAGGTGGACGAGCCTTCTCTCAAGGCCCACATGCTCTATAGCGGCGCTGAGCGGACCTACAAGAATCACAAGCGCGGCAAGGACATCCCGGGCCTGCTCTTTCGGGCTCTGGACGCCGACGCCGGGCACCTGCGCGCTGCGCGGCTCTTGGAAAAGGTTCTCAAGGAGCGCAAGCGCTGGGAGGATCTGGCCAACCTCTACTCCACCCTCGCCGAGGACCGCCAGTCGAAGGAAGAACGAGCCCAGATGCTCTTGGCGGCTGCCCACACCTGTCAGCACCGGTTAGAGGACGACGACGCAGCGGCGGCCCATTACGCGGAGGCCCTCGAGCTGCTCCCCGGGCAAGAAGTCGCTATGCGTTTCCTCGCGAAATATTACGAAAATAAAGAGGACTGGGATCACTTGGTCGCCATCTACGAAGAGGCGCTGCGTGGTGACCTGTCCAGGCAGGACGAGGCGGCCTTTTTGACCCAGGCCGCCATGGCGCACTGGAAAATGCGAGGGGATCTGACCTCTGCCGAGAAGCTCTTCAAGCGGCTGCGCAAGATCGAGCCGAGCCACGAGGGCATGCTCAACTTCTACCGCAGCTTCTGCGAAGAGACAGACGAGAAGACCAAGCTGGTTCAGATTCTCAGCGAAGCGCAGCGCAGCACCGACGACAAAGAGCTGTTTGACCGGCTCACCAAGGAGGTCGCTCAGCTCGCCGGCGCCGGCGGGGGCAATGTGGAGCGCGCGATCGACGCGTGGAAGTCGGTTCTGCGCCAGGAGCCCGAGAACTCCGATGCCCGTGAGGAGCTCAAACGCCTTTACTGGGCCTCTGAGAAGTGGAACGCCCTGCTCGACCTCCTGCGCCATGAGGCCGAGGCGATCTCCGATGAAAACAGAGCAGAAAAGGTCGCCGTGTACGAGGAGGTTGTGGCCATCTACAGGGATCGCCTGCGCCTGGGCACGATGGTCATCAACACCTACAAAACGATCATCGAGGTCGACCCCGATAACGTCGGCGCCATGCGCGCGCTCAGCGAGACCTACGAAAAAGAGGGTCGATGGAATGACCTCATCGGGCTCTTGTCGAGTCGAGCGGACAAGACGAACGACCTCGATGAGAAGATCGAGCTCCTCAACCAGGCGGCGAACCTGTGGATCGAGCGGTTCAACAATTTCAATCGGGCGGTCAAGCCGCTCGAGGAGATTCTCGAGCTCGATCCGACAAACTCCCAGGCGATAGACACGCTCAAGGGCGTCTATCAAAAGCGTCGGGCGTGGAAACCGCTTTTGGGGTTGCTCGAAAAAGAGGTCACCGGTCTGGAAGGACAGGAGAAGCTCTTCCGGCTCATCGAGATGGCCAGGCTGGCCGCCGAGAAGGTCTCGAATCACGCCCAGGCGGCGGACATCTGGGCCCAGGTCCTCGAGCTGGACCCCGATAACGAAGAGGCGCTCCAGTCCCTCGAGAAGCTGCGTGAGCGCATCAAGGACTGGAGAGGGCTGTGCGGCGTCCTCGAAAAGAGGATAGAGCGGGCACAGGACAAGGATGAGCGGATTCAGCTTCTGACGAAGATGGGCACCATCGCGAAAGAGCGCATCAAGGACGCCGATCTGGCGGCTTCGGCGTGGAAACGACTGCTCGATCTGCAGCCGGGACACGCCAAGTCGATGCGCTCCCTCAAGGAGGCTTATCTTCAGTCCAGAAACTGGGAGGCGCTGGAGAGCCTCTATTCGGAGATCGGAGATTTCGAGGGGCTCGTAGAGGTGCTCGGGATCGCGGCTGACAGAGCAGAGGACGTCGAGACGAAGATCAAGCTGTCGTTCCGCTGCGCAGAGCTCTACAACGACCCCATCAATCAGCCAGATAGGGCTATCCGGCACTATGAGCGGGTGTTGGCCGCCGACGGGACGAACGAGCGCGCGGCGCGGGAGCT
>JAABTR010000644.1 GCA_011389755.1 Deltaproteobacteria bacterium
AGCGCGATCTCGATCTTCTGTTTGATCCAGTAGCGCTCTTCCTCCTCCGACGACATTCCCAAGACCAACCTTTGGAATGCTTCACGCAACGGATAGTTTTCCTTCGCGTTAATCGGAAGCGCTTCCACGCCGCCCGACCACGTTTTCTTCTTTTTCAAAAAAATCGCCTTGAGCTCTTTTATGCTGATCTCGTCCACTGGAACGTTATAGTTCGCGATCACGATTATGTCATTCGGGTTTTCATTTTCCGCGGCGGTCGGCTCGGGTAAAAGCGCTGCGCTCAGCAGCAATAAAAGGGAGAAATTTTTGATTTTTTGCATCATTTCCTCCCTCCTTAGAACGAGACCGCGAGCTGCGCGGTCATGTCCTTGATCGGTTTACCGTAGCGACTCGTGTCAAACTTGTTATAGCCAAACTCCAGCTTTAAAACGACGTTGGGATGGGGACGAAGATTCAGCCCCGCAATGACCTGATTGAGGCTCAGGTGCGGCTTGGAGTCCATATACTTGCTGCGCTCATAGAACACGAAAGGGGTGATCAAGAACTCGCCGAGCCATCTGTGCAAAGGTAGGGTGTAGGCGACGAGTACGTAAACACCGTAGCCCGTGTTCGAAGGATCGAAGTAAATGTAGTCACCCGTGATCTCTCCTGTGAGGTCGCCCGCGTTCAGCAGTTGGTCTTCGTAAGTCAGCGGCCTGGCGACTTCGACGCTATCCCAGCGATAGATGTACTCGGTTTGCAGCTTCAAACCGGCGAACTCGATCAACAGATCGCTTGCGATTATGAACTCGTCTCGAACACCCTCGTTTATCTGCTTTATCTGCAACGACTTTTCGAGACTATCTATGATCGCGCGCTTTCTGATTTTCGTGTAGTTGCCGTAATAGAGATAACTCCCTCCCGACACCTTGGCTTTGTTTCCCTCGTACGAAAGATGAAGACGCCCACCAAACGCCTTTTTGTCGTCCAAGTCGTAGGGTGAAAAACGCTCCCTGCCATTCGACACAGTGAACGCGTAGTCCAAATAGAGCTCATAGGTCGGGTAGAAGCGCCCGTATATCTGTACCCCTGTCTGGGCCATGGGCACCATCTGACGAACCTGCATGTAGGGCAGTCGAGCCATGACCACGACTGGTGAACCGTGCTCGATGTTCCATATTCCATAGGGAGACAAGAATCGTCCGGCTTTAACCTTCAGCCAGTCGAACGGCTCGTACTGAAAATAAGCCCGCTCGATATAGACGCCTCCTGTGTAATACTCGTAGGTCGTGAACGGATCGCGGTAGAAGTGTCCCTGCGCACCCGCCACTGTTTGGTATTTTTGCCCTGTATCGACTCCATCGAGCTCGCCTTCGAAGCCGATCTCCTGCCCAAACGGCAAAAACGAAAAATGCAACTCGGTGAGTAAACTCAAGGTTCTGCTTATCTGACTATGGAAGTAGAAATTGAGATTGGAGACGAGGAAAGACAGATCGTCGGAAACCCAGACGCTGTACGCCTCATTGGGGTTGAAAAACCATTTGTGCAACGTGAAATCAAAAAAGCCGAACACGCGAAAGAACGTCTGCGTGTCCTCTACCTCGTCCTCCAAAAGACTCGAGGTCCCGAGGAGTTCTTGCTCTTCCTGCTTGAGCTTCAGCGCATCGATCTCCTCCCGCTGGGAGGCGAGCTCGGCCTCGAATCGAGACTCCTGTCGGGCGAACTGCTCTTTGAGTTGTTTCACCTCGTCTTCTACGGATGTTGTTTGTGCCTCTTGCCCCTCAATCGCCCCTTTTTTCTCATTTTCTGCCGCCGCCTCCGCTGTATTCTCGGACTGAGCGAGACACACCGAGGGCGCCAGGATCAAAGAAAGCAGCCAGATTTTTGTCGTTTCTCTCATATCAACTGGTTATATATCACAGTCGCAACTGGCAACGCTGCCGGCGAGCTTTGCATCTTTGTCCTTCAAGCAGGCCGATACCTGGGGCAATATCGGACTAGAAGTACAATCGCAACACGCGTATCCGTTTTCGCAACTCTTGCTATCCTGACATCCGCTCGTCGTGCAATAGGCATCGTCCGGTGCGACGGGATTAACCGCGCAATAGTCGGCGTCGTACCCATCGCACTCTTTGCCGTCCTTTGTACAGCTCTGCCCTTGCCCGCTCGGAGGTTCGTTATCGACACCAGTATCACTCGAGGTGTCCGGTTCCGGTTTTGGTTCCTCGACGACAGGCTCCTCGCATTCTTCATTGGAGTAGAATGTCGTTTCCGGAGAGCAGCAAAATGAGACCTGTACTGGTTCCCTGTCCTCGTTTTTGTAACTAAACGAAAAATATGTGTGGCCTTTTGTCGGACAATTTTCCGAGCTCTTCTCGCTAAAACGATGGCACCGCTGCGAATCTGGATAGAAGATGGCATCCCCCGTCACGCAGCAGGAGAAGACCTCTTCGGCAAAGAACATCCCCTTGGGACATCGCTCGCTATCTGAGTACGTGCACCCGCTTCCCAGCGCAGCCACAATTAGCAAAGCTCTTACTGCGCCGTGTATTTCCTCAAACCTCGCCACTGTTTTTTTGCCTTTTCTTGACTTGCCTTAAAAACTACTACGAATACTCTCTCGCGCAACTCGCACTTTCATTCGTTTCCCGATGATCACACTTGCAGGTGGCGGAGAGTTGGCTCGGCCATTCCTACCGCGGCCCGGCCGGATCGGTCAGCACAACGCGATCTAGGGAACAGGTGATGTCAGATAATTGCGATGCCGTTGAGGTCGAGGAAGACCAAAGCTGCCAGCAACCCGGCTCGTTTATTTCCGTCCAAGAAGGGATGGTTGCTGACGATGTGAAAGAGGTACGCGGCCGCCATGGACAATAGTCCATCGTGCACGAATTCGCCCCCGAAGGTCGCCTGCGGCTGAGCGACAGCAGACTCGAGCAATCCTTGGTCTCGCAGCCCGTCACCTCCTCCGTATCGCTCGAGCTGCATTTCGTGGATCTCAAGCACGTCTTCGACGATAAGGAACTGCGGTGTCATTTAGCCAGCTTCCGAAGCGTTTCGTCGTTTTGGTCCATCATGCGTTCCGTGGCTTGCTGCAATCTCGAGCGGCGCTTGTTTCGCACGGGGCGAATGATGAGCGCCTCTCCATCTGTTTTGACCTCGAGGACGGTGTCCTTGTCGATGTTGAGCAGGTCCAGGATGGGGCGCTCGATAATCAGCCCGAGGCTGTTCCCGATGGCGCGCAATGTCTTCTCCATGGTTGCACCTCCGTAACACCATAGTTATAACAAATGTATAACCATATTATCATAGTCAGTCAACATCCTTTATTGACTGAACTTTCCAGCCTTCGTGTCCAAAGGCTTCCGGGATGTGGCGATTTGTTGATGCCATGGCTGGGCGCGCCGTGCCCGGATCGGTCAGCTGCGCACAACGGTGAACGAGCTCAAAAACGGGCCGGGATCGGGGCAGTTTTTCGAAAGTCGCGCCCACTCGGCGCGGGTCGCGACACCCGGGTAGTCTCCCCTTTTGCCCCCGAGGTCCTCGATGACCTGAAAGTGCAGGTGCGCGGGCCAGCCGCCGTTCTCGTGCGGATCGCCCAGCGTCGCGAGCGCCTGCCCTTTGTCGACCTCGTCACCGGCGCGCAAGCCGGGCAGGCTCTGTCGTGAGAGATGACCATAAAGCGTGTGAAAGATGCGCCCTTCTATGTCGTGACGCAAAAGGATCGTCGGGCCGTAGTCTCCCGGCGCCGCGTTGTCGGCGAAGCTGTGCACCACCGCCTCTGTGGGCGATAAAACCTCAGTGCCGGCGGGCATCCACAGATCCACGCCGAGGTGGATGGTGCGGGCGTCGTCGCCGCCACCGAACAGCGCGCTCTTTCGATAGATGGCCCTGTCTTCTCCGTACCCGCCCAGGGCCCAGTCGGCTTTTTGTCTCCCGATCTCCGAGGCGATAAAACTCGCGAGATGCTCCGGCTCGGCCCCGCGCAGTTGTCCGAGCCGCTCGTTCGTTTCGCGAAGATCCAACGCGACGAAGCGCGCCCCGGCGCCGACGCGGACGACCGGCCCGAGACGCTCCGCTCGCTCTTTGAGCCAAATGGACAAAGGGGTTTGTTTTTCCATCAGACCACCTTCACCTCGATGAATTTCGAGTTCAGAAGCCGCGCCACGGCCATGTAGTTGGGTTTAAAACTCAGCTGGCTTCCCACCCGGTAGTTGCGACCGCTTTCGAAGTCCTTTCCCATATCGTAGACGGTCATATCCGAGGTGATCCCGATGAACTCCACGGTCTCATCCCGGGGCGTCAAGTTGGCG
>JAABTR010000645.1 GCA_011389755.1 Deltaproteobacteria bacterium
TCGGCCGGAGTGCTCGGCGCGATCTTGTCTGCGAGCTCTCGGGCTTCGCCGAGACGACCGTTGCGCAGGGCGTAGCCGGCGCGGTAGAGCGAGCTGCGCATCGGCGCCGGGGCGCTCACGGAGGCGCTTGAGGTGCTCGCCTCGGCGGGGCTGCACATCGGGCCCGATGTCGGCCACTTTGGCAAAAACGTCATCGCGGTGGTCATCGGCGCAGAATCGGCCGCTCCCTCATCCGCGCTCACCGCTGGAAGTTGTGTCAGGGCAACCAGCGCCGGGACGCTTGCTAGGAGCAGCAGCCACGGTCGGGCGCCCGACCGCGTCGGGGTTTGAGAAGTGTGCTTGGTGAAGCCTTTGTTTTTATGTTTATGCAAAAACATCTACCTTATTAGTATGGCGAGAAATGAAGGCTTTCGCTACGTCTTATTTGCATCAGTCGTCTCCAAGAGGCGTTTTTGCCGGGTCCTCCACAAGAAAAAACCGGGACTTCGACTGTGGATATGCCGCATCGGAGGGCGCCGGGCAAGGTGCGCACGTCATGCCTGCGCCCAAAGGGCCGGCAAGTGAGGCACGAGGTGTCCTCGCGGCGACAAGACCGGTGCTATGAGCATTCGGTTATAAATATTCGATACCCGATTGGCGCCCGGGGCGGCGGCGGCGCCAAAATTGTTCAAACACACAGCGGTGCTAGGATTGTGAGGTTATTGATTTGAGACGAGCGACGACCAAACGAGCCGGGGGGCTCGTGTGACCGCCACGGCGACAAGAAGGTGCGATGATGAACCGAAACTCATTTTCTTTGCTCGTCGCCGCGTTTATGGGCGCGGCGATGTCTTGCGCTCCCCACGAGGAGGGGCCGTCTCCGATCCCCCAGATCGCGGATCCCCAGGTGGTCTGCAACGACCAACTCGAAACCTGGGTGGAGCTGACTGGCTTCGGATTCTCTCCGAGCGTGGTGGACGCTCTGAACGAGAACCAGGGGGTCGCGCTGCCCGAGCTCGCCGTCACCCGGGCCCGGGATGTGGACGGCCAGGCGGTGCAATCCGAGCCTCTCGTCCTCAACCCCGATCCCACTGATGGAGACAACACCCGCGTGAAGTGGACGAGCCAGCGGAAGGTGTCCTTCTTGGTGGATCCTTCCCTCGAGCTCGAGCAAGGGCTCTACGATGTGGCGGTGGAAAACCCGACGGGCGACACCGGCGAGCTGGCCCGGGCATTCGCGGTGGTCCCGCCGCCGGTGCTGACGAGCGCCGTGCCGACCCCCGTCTGCACGGCCCAATACGAAAACGAGATCACACTGACGGGACAGTGGTTCTTGGTCATCGGCGACACGCTGCCCACCGTGACCATCGACGGCAAAGCGTTCACACCCACGTCGGCAAAAAACTGCCGGGAGGTGGCGTCTGCCAAAAATGACGTTCAAAGATGCACGGCGCTGGTCGTGACCTTGGGGATAGATGATGTGGGCGTCGGGGATCACGACGTCATCGTCACCAACCCGGCTCCGGCCCACTGCGAGAGCACCGAGGCGGTCAAGCTGCGGATTTTGCCGCCGCCAGAGGTCGACGCGGTCACTCCGCAGCCGATCTGCGTCTCTCAGTCGGAGCGGACGCTGACCATCACCGGCAGCGACTTTTTGATCCTAGGCGGCGCGAACCCCACCGTCGCCATCGGTGACGTGGCCGCCGAGGTGGCCTCGCTCAGCGGCTGTGCGGCGGTCAGCGGGCTCGAGAGCGCGCAGACCTGCACCTCCATCGAGGCGGTCGTCGCCATCGGCTCCTTGCCCCCGGGCGTCCACGATGTGGTGGTCACCAACCCCCAATCAGCCCAGTGTCACTCAGAAGAGACGGTGACGCTGACGGTGGTGCCGCCGCCGACCTTGGAGAGGGTGGAGCCCCAGCCGGTCTGCAACGCGCAGGGGCAGGTCGTCTTGACGCTCACCGGTGCCGGATTTTTGACCATCGACGCGCAGCCACCGAGGGTCACCATCGGCACCTACGAGGCGGTCGACGTGACCGCCGGCGGCAGCTGCGCCGACGTCGAAAGTGTCACGGGAGTTACGAGCTGCACGAAGCTGACCGTGACGGTGCCGGCGGGGACGTTGGACGCGGGGGTGTACGACGTTTACGTCGCGAATCCCGCTCCAGCGGGATGCCAGACGACACAGGCGGTGACGCTGACGGTGGTGCCGCCGCCCACCATCACCAACCTGAGCCCCAGCCCCATCTGCCTCGATCAGGGACCGGGGACCGTGACCATCACGGGAGAGGGCTTTCTCGTGATCGACGGCATCCTGCCGGCGGTGACGCTCGGCGGCGAGGAGGCTCAAAACGTCGCGGTCACCGAGTCGGCGTGCGCGACCGTGGACGGCGTGGCGGACGTGGTGAGCTGCACCGAGCTTTCGGTGGAGCTGGCACAGGGGGAACTGGCGCCGGAGAGGAGCCCCTACGCGGTGGTGGTGACCAACCCGTCACCGGCGGGCTGCGCCTCCGCCGAGGCGGTTGATTTGGTCGTGGTGCACGCGCCCCAGGTGGACAGCGTTTCGCCGGCGCAGGTCTGTTCTGGCGGCGGTGTCTTCACGGTGACCGGGGCCTACCTTTTGGGCGTCAGCGCCTACCTCGAAGACACGGACGGCGGCCGCGTGGATCCGTCCAGCGTCGCGGTGAGCGAGGATGGAACGACGGCTCAGATCGCCTTCAGCGCTGGGCTGAGGCCCGACACCTACGATCTCCACATCATCGGCACAGGCGGCTGCGCCGAGGTGCTCTCGGCCGCGGTGAGCGTGGTGCTCGGCCCGGTGGCCTATTTCATGGATCCGCCGGTCGTCTACAACCAGGTGGCGATCCGCGGCACCGTGTACGCGTCCGGCCTGACCGGTGTGCCTGGGGCGCTCAGCGTCGCGCCGGCGGGCGGCGGCGAAAAGATCGCGCTTGGCGACGTGAGCTGGAGCGCGGACAGACCCGGGCAGCTCTTGGCCACCATCCCCTCGGGGCTCGTAGCCGGAGTCTACGACGTGTTCCTGGAGGACGTGGGCGGCTGCGATGCCCTCCTGCCCGAGGGGCTCACGGTGGTGGACACGACGAACCTGGCGCTGCTCGATCCCGCGTTGGAGCCGGCGTTCGGGGAGCAAAACACAGCGGTCGCCGTGGATGTTCGCGCCGAGGCAGGCGCCGATCTGACCGGCGACGAGGTGAACTTCGTGCCCACCCCGAGGGCCTATCTGTCGAGCCCGGCTTTGGGCACGGCCGAGCCGCTGCGGGCGGTGCTCTTCGAGTCGTCGAGCCTGCTGCGGGCGGTGGTGCCCGAGCTGCCCGAAGGCACTTACGACCTGGTCGTCGTAAATCCGGACGGCGCGGTCGGCTTCCAACAAGATGCCTACCGCGCCGTCGCGGTGGCGCCGCCGGTGATCGACGATGTGCAGCCCAGCAAGCTAGAATCCGCCGGCGGGCAGGCGATAACCATCACCGGCGCGAGCTTCATCGACGCCGACGTGACGGTGACCTGCTCCGACGGATCGTCGCCCACCGTTCAGATCACCTCTTCGAGCGCCACCGAGCTCTCGGCGACGGTGGACGGCACCGCGGTGGCCAACGGCGCCGCGTGCGTGGTGCGCGTGGACAACACCACCGACCAGACCTGGGACGAGTGGTCGGCCCTGTCGGTGACCAACCCGGCGGGCAACTTGGGGCCCTTCACCCTAGGCAGCGACACCATCGAGGCGCGCAGAGCCCCGGCGGTGGCGCTGGGGCGGGCGACGAGGAAAGCGCGCTTCCTCTACGTCATCGGCGGCGACGCAGGAGACGCGAGCACCGCTTACGCCACGGTGGAGGCGGCGTCCTTGGGCAAGTACGGGGACATCGGAGCCTTCCGCGCCCTGCAGACCGGTCTGCCCGCCGGCCGGACCCTGGCCCAGGCGCGCGTCTTGGGCGACTTCGTCTACCTCATCGGCGGCGCCGGCGCGGACGACGTGCCCACCGACGAGATCTTGGCGGCCGAGGTGCTCGATCCCCTGGATGCCCCCCGGGTGGACGACGTGGCGGTGGCCTTCGCCCAGAGCGGCGAGGGGCTGGAAGCCGGAGCCTGGACCTACGTGGTCGCCGCCGTTTTCGAGGCGGACGACGGGCGCAACCCGGGCGGCGAATCGCTGCCCAGCGAGCCGACCACCGTCTACGCCCCCGAGGTCCCCGACGGGGTGGAGATTGCCTTGTCGTGGCCCACGGTCTACGGCGCCGACGGCACCACGCCCGCAGCGTCTTATCGGGTCTACCGGACCCTCGAGGTCAACGGCAC
>JAABTR010000646.1 GCA_011389755.1 Deltaproteobacteria bacterium
TGGATCTCGATGCGAGAGATGGTGACCCACACCTCGTCGTAGTCTCCGGGGGCGTCGGTCAGATAGGTCCTCACGTTGCCGGACATCCCCGCGGTGTCCATGCCACCCACCAGGGGATCGGACTGCGAGCCTTGTCCCTTTTCCGATTCGTCTGTGTCGGCTTCCTCATCGCTGCTTCCGGGTTCGTCGGCCGGCTCGCCTTTTTGCCCGTCGTCGTCACCGGGACCTACTTCGCCCGGGACGTGCTCGTCGCCGGGGTTGTCACCGGGGCCTACGTCACCCGGGACGTGCTCGTCGCCGGGATTGTCACCGGGACCTGCCTCGCCCGGCGCGCCGCCTTGTCCTGCGTCTTCGCCGCCACCGACCTGGTCTTCTTCGCCGCGCCGCTCGACCGTGATGACCTCGCCGTCCTCGCCGAGGTAACCGACGTGCTCCACGGCGATGACCGGCTCCATGAGATAACCTCTGCCGGTCTTTTTGATGCTCTTGGAGGCGTCGAAGTCGAGAACTAGGATGTAGTCTTTGTCGTCTTCGATGCTAAAGCTCAAGTTAATCTTGATGCCGGTCTGTTGTCCGCTGGGGATGAACAGGTCGTGTTGCTGGCCGTCCACCACGACGAATGCCTTCTCCACGATCATTCTCAGTTGAGTGTAGGAGCCCGGCTCGACGTTCGCATCTCCGAGCACCGCGGTCACCGAGTTTTGCAAGGTGAGAAGATCGTGCTCTTGCACCTCATCCACCAACGTGAGCCACTTGGAGTCGGCCCCGGCGTTTTGATGGATCTCAATCCGCGTGATCGTCACCCAGACCTCGTCGTACTGTGCGGGCGCGTCGGTCAGGTAGGTCCGAACGTTACCGGTAAAATCCTCGGTGTCCAAACCCTCGACCAGGGCATCGGCTTCGCCGCTGGCACTCGATTCGTCGTCGGCCTGCGCGGCGGGTTCCCCCGCGGCAGGGGCATCGAAATCGCTCCCGGCGTTACAGCCCACCCCCATGACCCCCAAGCTTAAAAGCAGACAATAGAACAGTCTTGTGATCGAAGTGTGGTTCATGGCGGACCTCCTTGTCCCAGGAGCTATCCTTCTCAAGAACCGAGCCAATTTCTGGAGCCTTGGGGCGGGTTTAAACCGGGGGGGGTGGACATCCCGTGCAGACCCATCTGGGTCAAGGGTGACTGGTTCGGGTTTTGCGAGGGGCTTTTTTGACCCATTGAAGGTCCGAGGGGCGTTTAAGCCGGCGCCAAGGCGCGCCAGCGGGCGGCGAAGGGGGCAAGGCCGTCGCCTTCGAGGACTCTCGATACGTCTGCGCCGACTGTCTCGAAGGCAAAGTGGACGCTCGAGTCTCCTTTGAGCAGCGCTTGGAAACGCCGCCGCAGGTCTCGGGGCAGCGACCAGGCCGCGTGATGGGCGAAGGTGCGGGCCTCTTCGTCGAACCCGCGCATGAGCAGGCGCCGCGGGATCTCAAGGTACTTGGGCGCGCAGACCCGCACGCGCTCGCACAGCGGGGCGAGGGCGGCGGCCTGGTCCGCGTGGTTGTGCAGGCTCAGGTAAAGCGCCGCCTCCCACGGGTGAGACAAAAAGGTCTGGTAGCCCGATCTCAAAGGCGGCAGCGGCGCGTCGATGGGGTGCTGGGGCACATCGAAGCCGGCCGCGTCGAGGCCGTCCTCCACGAGCGCTTTGACCCTCGAGTCGGGGTCCAAGTACTCGAGCGCCCGGCCGAGGAACGGCGGGCTCACCCGGCTTAAGATCGCGAGCTCGCGCAGCTCCCGCCGGTGCTTATCGTCTCTGGCGAACGGGAAGATGTAGGGGAACCACTCGGACATCTCGAGGCCCTCGATGAGGTGGCCGTAGGTCTGGAAATCGCGCGTGCCGGGCACGAAGGTGTAGGGGAACATGAGGGGGCTCAAGCCCTTGCTCCAGATGTGACAGGCGGTGCGCACCGTGCCCTCGAGGCTCTGATCCGGGTGGCCGATGAGCATGTCCGAGGCGAGCTCGAGGGGGTCGAACCCCGCGTCCTCGAGCATGGAGACCGCGTCGCCGTAGCGCGCCAGGTTCTCCCCTCGGCCCCACCTGGCGGTGAGCTCGGGCTCCACCGTCTGCAGGGGCACGAGGACATCGATGCAGCCGGCTCTGCGCATGATCTCGGCGCGCTTCGGTGTCAGCCGCCTGGGCTCGAGCCCGGTCCACAAGAGGGTGCGCACGTCTCGTTCGGCGAGGTGCTCGAAGAGCTCCTCGGCCTGGGCAGCCCGGTCCGGGGCGAAGAAGTTGACGGAGTAGAGGTCGAGCAGGCTCGCGCCGTCTTCGATGAGGGCGTCGATATCACGCAGGAGGTCATCGCCCCCCCGCATCCAGCGCCGGTTCTCCACGCGGTGGTTCGCGCAGAAGCTGCACCGGTTGGGGCAGCCCCGGCTGACGCAGACCATCCCGGCGGTGCCGCTTCGAACAGACGAGACCGACTCGGCCTCATCGAGGAGGCCTTCGTGCACTGCGTCGGCGCCCATCCGGGCGGTGAGCTTTGGCAGGATCGTCGCGAAGGCTCCGCCGACCACCACCTGCGCCCCCGGGCAGGTCGCCTTGGCGAGGGCGATGGTGCGGGCTATCTCGTCTTTGTCGTAAGGAAATAACGTGGTGATCCAGATCTGAGACAGGTCCCCCGCGGCCCCAAGGCGCGCTTCGAGATCGGTGTCGCTCAGGCCAAAGTGCCCGCTCCTCACGTCCGGGGCGATGGCGGCTCGCGGGCCGTCGGTGGTCAGGCGGGCCTGTGGGTCGGTGAGGTTGTCTACCAGGGTGACGCTGCGGCAGGTCCCCTCCAGCCAGCGGACCAAACGCAGGGTGTGCAGGCTGCGGACGTAGACATCGTGTGCGTAGAGAAAGAGCTTTGAGTCGAACCACCGCGTGGGCGGGATCACGACGCAGACCGCGTCGGCCTTAGTCGGTAGCTTCCATGGTTTCATCGAACGAACCTTTCGCCAAAGCGGTCTGGGCTTTGTCTTCGGCGTCGCCCGTCAAGACGTTCAGAATCGGCAGCTTCATCTCGAAGGTGGTCCCTTGGGGGCCGGTCTCGAGGAGAGAGAGCTTTCCGTCGCTCGCCTCGACGAGCCTGGCCGCCAAATAGATTCCCAGGCCGGTCCCGGCCTCTTTGTCGTGGGTGTTGAAGGGTTCGAACAGCCGCTTCTTAACGGGTTCGGGCAAGCCCGGCCCGTCATCCTTGACAAGCAGCGCCACTGCGGCGCCGTTGTCGGTGCACTGACCATCGATGGTGATGGATTTTGCGCCCGCCTCAAAGGCGTTTTCCGTGAGGTTGCGCAGCGCCAGCGCCACAAAATCTGCGTCGCCTTTGACATTCATCTTCGGCAAAGGACCGATTTTGACCGGGAGCCGTTCGCGGTCTTTGTCGCTCTTTTCCAAACTCCAGAAGGAGTCCGGAAGGCTCGGCAGAGGAAAACGGCCGTGGTTTTGCGCTTCTTCGCGCTCGAGTAGGTTGTAGAATTTTTGAATCATCTCGCTCGATTTGAGCAGGGAATCCCGAAGATCGGTCAGGGCCTGGTCGCGCTCTTCGTGGTCGCCTTGATTCGCGATTACAAAGTCGACGTTCCAAGCAGCCGGTCCGAGCTCATTTTTGAGCTCGTGAAAAAGCGCCGCCAGGCCGATGCGCTTGTCGCTCAAGGTCCGGCCGCGCTGCTGTAATATGATGTCGTCGATGCGCTCGAGCACCCCTTGGGCGCGGACCGCCTTGCGGCTCTGGATGAGCTGCTGCCTTGTGGCTTTTGCGGTGTAGAGATAGAAAAAGGCGCTCGTGAACACAACCCCCCAGACGACGACGTCGTTCGTGCCCAACAGGGCAAAGGCAAGAACGGGGAGAATCGTCGCGATGGTGGGCAAGGCGCTGACGGCCACCATTCGCGCGTAGTGCTGCTGGGAGACGAGCAGGACGACGAGGAAACCGTAGGCGGCAGGAGGTTTCGAAAACGCCGCGGCCGAGACGAAGACGAGGGAGTAGAGCGCAAAGTCGAGGAGCTGCTGGGCGGCCCATAGGTTGGGCCTTTTTATCCCGACGAAATAACTCGTAACGGAGTTTATGGCGCCTGCGGCGAGGAAGGCCAAGGGAACCCAGATTGGATCGAGCCCCACCGTCTCTTTGGCAACGCCGGCCCCGACGAGGAGCCCGCCGATCCCCAAGGTGGCGATGAGCACCGACAGCGGCGCGCACTCCTCTTGGACGACTTCTTTATCGGGCCATGAGTCCAGGTAGTGTTTCCACAGTCGCTTCAAGTGCCGTCCTTGTC
>JAABTR010000647.1 GCA_011389755.1 Deltaproteobacteria bacterium
CCGAAGATCACCGATCGCGCCACCATCCCGGGCCATATTCGAACGAGCCGGCTGACTCGAGAGGGTGGAAAATCGGCGCTGTTTGCGGTCTCGGGCGTGTACGATCAGAGCTCGTCCACCGTGGTGCGCTCCTTTGCCATGGACGGCAGCGGGCGCATCTCAGAGAAGACCACGCTGGACCTGGGCGGCTACGTCCAGGATATCCAAGCCACGACCGAGGCGCTGCTCGTCGCTCGCTATGACTGGAACTGGAGCAATAACGAGAGCACTGTGACCATCGTCGACATCTCAGATCCGGACGGGGTCATGGTGGAGGGCGCTGAGCTCAAAACCGCCGGTCGCGTCAATAAAAAGACCGACATGAACCTCTACAAGGGGATCTTGCGCATCGCCAGCTCCGCCGGCTGGAGCGGGACGGACGAGAACCACCTTGAAACCTGGAACGTGGCCGATATCAAAAATCCCATTGCGGTCGACCACGAGACCTTCGGTAAGGGCGAGCAGCTCTACGCCACGCTTTTTTTGGGGAACAAGGCGTTCTTTGTGACCTATTTCAGGACTGACCCCTTCCACGCGTTCGAGATCACCGATGAGGGCGACGCCACAGAGAAGGCCGAGTTCATCATCTCGGGGTGGAACGACTGGTTCAAGCCGGTCTTCGACGATGCCCGCCTCATCGGTATCGGCACCAACGACGAGTCCGGCTCCAAGATGGCGGTGAGCCTGTACGACATCACTGACTTGGAGAACCCCGAGCCGTTCATCTCCCGGGCCGAGGTGGAGTCCCACAACAGCTGGTCCGAGGCGTCGTGGGATGACCGCGCCTTCTCCGTGCTGCAAGGCGCGGTGTCGGTGGCGGCCGAAGACGGCACGGTGGAGACCGGCATGGTCTTGTTGCCCTTCCAGGGCTACGACCAAGAGTACAAGGGATACATCGCAGGCGTTCAGATCTTCACCTTCTCCGAGAGCACCCTGACCCGCCGGGGCCTCATGCTGCACGGCACGAGCGTGCGCCGCAGCTTCCTCGCGGACGACGACGTCACCGCCAACCTGTCCGAGGCCGCGCTGAGCCTGTTCGACCACACCGATCCCGCGAGCCCCGCGGAGCTCGGCCGCGTGGAGCTGGCCCCAAACTACGCAGACTTCTTGGTCTACGGCGACTACGGCGCCCGCTTCAAGTGGGATCGGGACTACTGGTGGTGGGGTGATGTGCAGACCATGCCGGACAACGAGCTGCAGGTCGTGCCGCTGTCCGAGGACCCCGACAGCGCCGAGAAGATAGCGTCGGTGAAGATCTCGGCAGGCGCGAGCGTGATGAAAGTCAAGGACCTCGCGGTCACCATGGAGACGAAGTACGACTACGAAAATTACGACGAGGACAAGGGCTACAAGCGCACCACCACCATGGAGGTCGTGGACATGAGCGATCCGACCTCACCTGAAAAGGTGGGCACCCTGGTGAGCGACGAGCTCGAGTCCGGTTACTACGGCGGCGGGTACTGGGAGGACTGCTGGGACTGCGGCGGCTACTATTCTTACGGCAACTCCGCACAGGCCGTGGGAGAGGCCCTTGTGTTCCCCAACTACGTGCAGCAGAAAAAGCTCCTGGGCATAGAGCACTACTGCAACACCTATCCGAGCAACTACGGCTACGGCTGCGAAGACGTCGCCTACCCGGAAGAAGGCGGCGGCGGCGACGGCAAGGATACCGGCGCCGAAGAAGAGAAAGAGCCGTGCAAGTGGTACTCGGGGGGCATCCGCTGCAGCTATCTCGAGGGCGAACAAGAGCTGTGCACCGGCTCCATTCGCGAGTGCGGCCACGACGAAGCCGGGCAATATAGCTGCGTCGAGGTCGATCCCGAGAGCATCGAGACCGAGACCCACTGCGGACAAAACGAGCGCTACCGCTACTGGTCGAGCTACGAGCTCCAGGTGGTCGACCTGTCCACGCCGAGCGCCCCGGTGCTGACCGAATCGATCGCCATGCCCGAGACAGAAGAGGCCGCCGGCGTCCTGGCGGTGGGCAACGCGCTCTACGTGAGCTACCGCGTGCCGGCCCAAGTGAAGGGCGATCCGCGTCCGTACGTGAAGTACTACTTCAAGACCATCGATTTTACCGAGCCGTCAAACCCCGTGGTGTCGGCGGGCGTCAACGTCCCGGGCATCCTCGTCGCGGCCGAAGGGGGCAGCGTCTACACTAAGGACCTGGTCTGGGGCGATGATATCGTCGAGACCGCTGTCAACCGGCTGGAAGTCAAAGATGGTAAGGCGGTGCTCAAGGCCCGCAAGCGCTTCGAAGACCGCGAGGTTCGCTCCTTGCATCTCGATAGCAAAGGCAAGGCCTTCGTAACCCACCGCCTCGCCTGGCACAACGCGTACGACGGCGGTTATGACTGGAACGACATCAAGGACACCTTGACGATTTTGGATCTCGGAGGAGACCAGCTGACCGAGGCCGGCGAGATAGAGGTCGACAACTGGGCCACCTTGCAAGATGTCAAGAAGGACCGCGCCCTGTTCTCGGTTCCCGGCGGCCTGCTCGTCATCAACGTCGAGAACGCCGGATCGCCCTATGCCCAGTCGTACTACCCCATGAACGGCTGGCCCGACGCCGTGGTGGTCGAAGGCGATGACATCATCGTCCCGGCCGGTCGCTACGGCATCTACAAGTTCGACATCAACCACATGAACCTGCCCTTAAAGCTCGAGCTGTAGCTCCTAGCTCTCGCATCCCCCCCAAAAAAAAAATCCGATCACCGCTGTCGACGGAGCAAACCTTCAGACCTTGGCGAAACGTATTCAGGGGCTTATATTCGCGGGGTTTCAATCGACGATTCGGAGGTCATAGATGGGTTTTAAGCGTCTTGTTTCACGGAATCTGCTCAGGGGAATGCTGCTGGTGAGCGCGGTGAGCGTTTGGTCTTGCGGGGGAGCCGGGCCACGCGAGACCAAGGCGCCCCAAAAGGAAAAGATCTTTGCGCCGAAGGCCGAGCTCATCCCGCGGGAGGTCGTCTTCGGCAACCCTGACAAGGCCCAGGTGCGGGTGAGCCCGAACGGCCTGCGGGTGGCGTACCTGGCGCCCGTGGACGGGGTCATGAACGTGTGGGCCGGGCCCGCCGGGGACATCGCCTCGGCCAAGCCGGTCACCGATGACAAAAAACGGGGCATCCGCTCCTTTTTCTGGACCTACCGGGACGGGGTCTTGGTTTACCCCCAGGACAAAGACGGCGACGAGAACTGGCACGTCTACGCGGTGGACGTGGAGAAAAACGAGGCCCGGGACCTCACCCCCATCGACGGGGTGGCCGCGCGGGTGGCCGGGGTCAGTCACCTGCGCCCCGACGAGATCCTCGTGGGGCTCAACGATCGCGACGCGCGCCTGCACGATCTCCACATGGTCGAACTGGAGACGGGCGAGCGCGCGTTGGTCCAGGAAAATCCGGGCTTCGTCGGGTTCGTCGTGGACGACACCTACGCGGTGCGCTTCGGGGTCCTCATGCGGCCCGACGGCGGCACGGACATGATGAAACCCAAGCCGGGCTGCGAGGCCACTGATGACTCGAAAGACCCGCTCGCCTGCTGGGAGACGGCCATCTCGGTCTCGGCCGAAGACAGCATGACCACCTCTCCCATCGAGTTCGACAAGACCGGCAAGACGCTCTACATGCTCGACAGCCGGGGGCGCGACACCGCGGCGCTCGTGGCCGTCGATGTGGACTCGGGTCAAAAAGAGGTGGTAGCCCAAAGCCCCGAGGCCGATCTGTCGGACGTGCTCGTGCACCCCACCGAGAAGACCGTCCAGGCGGCGGCTTTTACGTATAAAAGGAAAGACTACATCTTCTTGGACGCTGAGGTGGAGGCCGACTTCGAGCGGCTGTCCAAGGTGGGGCAGGGGGAGATAGAGATCGTCAGCCGCACTCTCGACGACGGGACCTGGGTGGTGGCCTTTCTCGAGGACGACGGGCCGGTGCGCTACTACGTTTACGACCGCGCCGCGCAAGAGGCGGTGTTTTTGTTTTCCCATCGCAAGGACCTGGAGGGGCTGCCGCTGGTGCCCATGCATCCGGTGGTCATCGAATCCCGGGACGGCCTGAGCCTCGTCAGCTACCTGTCGTTGCCGCCGGGCAGCGACGAGGACGGCGACGCGCGACCGAGCGAGCCGCTCCCCATGGTGCTCATGGTCCACGGCGGTCCCTGGGCGCGGGTGTCTTGGGGCTACAACCCCCACCACCAGTGGTTCGCCAACCGGGGCTACGCCGTGCTGGACGTCAACTTCCGCGG
>JAABTR010000648.1 GCA_011389755.1 Deltaproteobacteria bacterium
GAAGGGTGAAATGTATTCAAAACGTTCGCTTTTATGGGTTGTCGCTCTTTTTGGCTTTTGCGTTGCTTCATGCTCTTCGGTTAATGACGACCTCGATGTCGTAGAAAACACGAGCGCGAGCGATGGCAGCGACACGGACGAGAGCACCGGCGCGAGCACCGGCAGCACCGACCTCGATACGACAGCAGGCACGGCGTCTGTGGACGGGGACAGCGACTCCGAAGACGAGGGCGAACAGTGCCGCACGGTTTTGTATGCGACGATCCGCGACTTTTCTCGAAGCCATCCGGATTTCGAGACTTATTCGGGCACCGCCGAAACGACCGGGCTCGTCGAAAGCGAACTGGGCCCAAGCGCAAAACCGGTATTCCAAAGCACGATGGGCAGCGGCGCCTATGGGCAGCAGCTCACAAGCGAGGAGGATTTCAACCAGTGGTACGAAACCATCGAGGGCGTCAACTACGAGTTTCAATTCCCAATTGAGCTGGTCGACATCGGCGATGGATATTACGAGTACAGCAATTCGGCCTTTTTCCCCCTCTCAGACACCGATGGGTTTGGACGTGAAGGCAACACCCAAAACTATCACTTCACAACTGAGATCCATACGGAGTTTGAGTACAAAGGCGGGGAGATATTCACCTTCCGAGGCGACGATGACCTCTGGCTGTTCATAGACGGAAAGCTCGCCCTCGACTTAGGCGGGCTTCACCCGGCAGTGCAAGGGACAGTCGACCTCGACTCTCTTGGGCTCGAGCTTGGCAAGACGTACCAGATGGACATCTTTCACGCCGAGAGGCACACGGACAAATCCAACTTTCGATTGACGACCACCATCGACTGCTTCGTCCCTGTTGTCATTTGATTCTCATCTTCGTCCCCGTCACAGTCGAATTCGAAGTCCACAGAGTTTGTGATACGCTTCGAGCGCCATGGTAAGGCGCAAGAAGAGGCGAAAAACTTACAGCGTCCCGGCGCCCAAGGGGCGAGCGAGCGGAGCTCTAAAACAAGTGGGCGAGCGCGCCGCGGCCCAGCCCGGGTCGGAGGGCGGTGAGCCCGGTCCGAGCCTTATGCTTTGTCGCGCCCGGTTCATAGGCTGGATCACCGGCACCGCAGTGGTGGCAGCGGTCTTTTTGCTGCTGAAGATGTTCGCCATGAACAAATACGCCGGGGACGAGCACATCTATCTCTACCAGTCGCTGCTCGTCTCATGGGGCGACGCCCCTTACTCGGACTTCGCCTTTGCCCACCCGCCCCTGCAGACCCTCTTCACCGCGGGCCTGTTCAAGCTTTTTGGCTACCACTTCCTGCTCGGGAGGATGCTGCCCGCGCTTTGGTGCCTGGCCGGGGCAGCGGTGCTCTCGGTGCTCGTCAGGCGGGAGCTGGGCGGCACGGCAGGGGTGATCTCGATGGCGCTCTACCTCCTGGCGTACGAGCCGCTGCGCGCCTCTTCCCACTACACGGGCGTGAACATGACGGTCGCCTTGCTGCTCGCGGCGGTGCTCGCCTATCGCCTCGAGGCGATCAAGGTGGCCGCGTTTTTGTGCGTGGCCGCCGTTTTCACCCGGCTCTACGCGGCGCCCGGGGTGTTGATGCTGGTGATCTTCGCCGCGATCGCGTCGCCCAAAAAGGCGCTCGAGCTGATCGCGTGGGGCGCCGGCGCCGGGATCGCGGCTTTCACCCTTGTGGGTCTGTGGGCCGGCTTCGGCGACATGATTCACAACATGGTGCTCTACCACGCCCAGAAGACGCCGATGTCCCCGGACAAGCTCGTCAACATGCGCCAAGCGGTGCTGTTCCACAACGCGCATATCGCGTCTCTGCTCGTCTTGGCGTTCCCGGCCGCCCTGTACGGTCTCGCCCGGCGCTACAATAAAATGGACACAAAGCTGACGAGGGCCGCCCGCCTGCGTCTCGCCGCGAGCCGAGGGGGCTTCGGCCTGCTCGCTCTGAGCGGCTCGATAGCCGTCTTCTTCCTGGTCGTGCTGCTGAGCATGGATCGCGTCTGGATGTACTACTTCATCCCATCGTTTCCGTTCGCCGCGGTGGTGGGCGGCTGGCTGATATCTCGCTGGATCCACGGCGCGATGCGCCTCGCCCGCAGCGGGTTCAGCCGGTCCTCATTGCAGGCCAACAGGGCAGCCGTGATCGGCGGCGCCGCGCTCTTCGTCTTGTTCGCGGTCAGCTACGGCCTCAGTCACAAGCTCGAGGCGAACCTCAATTACTGGGACAAGGAGATGAAGGCCGCGCCAGAGGATCGCGTTCACACCTACGAATGGCAACAGGGGGTGCTCGGGGACGGCCTGGCCGCCGTGGTCAAGTCCATCCTGTGGACCGACACCCGGGTCATCGGGGAGCGCTATCACTCTTACAACTACTACCTGTGGCACGAGAGCCGGGTGCTCGGCATCGCCGACGAGGTGGTCGAGATCATCGAGCGCGAGACGAGCCAGGACGGTGAGATCTTCGGTGATTCGGGCACGGTCCCCTTGTTCGCCCTGCTCAGCGAGAGGCGCATCGCCGCCAACGAGGTGGACACCAACATCCAGCGCTACCGCTCGGGCAACGCCGATCCCGAGGAGCTCATAAAAAAAATCGACACCCCTTCCACCGAGATGATCGTCTTGCGCCAAAACTTCGGCGTGTTCGGCGTCAAGGAGGTGCGCGACCTCGTGAGACAGAAGTACCGCCGCGTCGAGGCGGTGCGCGCTGCCACAAAGGAACGCTATCACCTGTTCAAGCGAAAGCCGTGATTCTATAAAAGAGCGACGCCCAACAAGCCGCACCGCGGAGGGGTTGTGGGCCCTCGCGGCGTCTATCTTACTATCTTACCGCCGAAAAAAATTGTTTTGTCCTCGGCTCCGCGAAATGAGATGATTCCCCAAACATCATTTGGATAGAGCGGCCGCTTGAAACAACGGGAGAAAAGGGGAACACGAAGGTGAAGACTTTTGAGTACGAGAAGCCAGACAATCTGGTCGAGGTTTTCGAAAATTCGGTAAAAAAGTACGGCGACAGGCCTCTCGTCGGGGTTCGAGGCGACGATGGGCAGTATAGCTGGGTGACCTACTCCGAGGTGGGCGCCAGAGTCGACGATCTGCGCGGGGGACTGGCGGCGCTCGGGGTGGGCGAGGGCGACGTCGTCGGGATCATCGGCGTGAACAGCCTCGAGTGGCTCGTGGGGGCCTACGCCACCTACGGGCTGGGCGCCATGTGGGTGCCGATGTACGAGGCCGAGCTCGAGAGCCTGTGGAGCTTCATCATAAAAGACGCGCCGGTCAAGGTCCTGCTCGTGGGCGCCGAGAAGGCTTACGACGTGGTGGGCTCGTGGCCGGAGAAGATCCCGACCCTCTCCCGCGTGATCAAGATTTACGGAGACGGCGACGGCACGATGGCGGCCCTCGAGAGGCAAGGGCGCGAGGCGCCGGTGGCGTCGATCCACCCCGCGGCGCTGAAGGTGGCGAGCCTCATCTACACGTCGGGCACCACCGGCGACCCCAAGGGGGTGCTGCTCACCCACGGCAACTTCACGAGCAACATAAAAGCCGGCTGGAGGCGGATCGGAGGGCTCGATTCGTCGAGCCGGAGCCTGTCGATCCTCCCGTGGGCCCACGCTTACGCCCAGACCGCGGAGCTCCACAACTTCATCCAGTTCGGCGGGGCGATCGGCCTGGCAAAGGACGTGACCACGATCGCGGAGGACATCCAGGTGGTGAAGCCGACCCACCTCATCGCGGTGCCGCGGGTGTTTAGCAAGATGTACAACGGCATCTACGCCAAGGTGAACGAGCAGGGGGGGCTCGCCAAGCTCTTGTTCGACGCGAGCGTCTCGAACGCGGCGCGCAAGCGAACAATGACCAAGCGAGGCCCGGCGAGGTGGCTCGTAAACGCGCTCGACAAGGTCGCCGACAAGGTCGTGTTCAAAAAAATCCGAGACAAGTTCGGCGGGCACCTCAAGATGGCGCTCACGGCGAGCGCTACGATGGACGAGGAGATAGCCTACTTCTTTTACGACCTCGGGCTCCCGGTGCTCGACTGCTACGGCCTGACCGAGACCTCCCCGGCGGTGTCTATGAACTCGCTGGCCACCATCAAGTTCGGCACCGTGGGCAAGCCGCTCGAGCACATAAGGGTCGAGATCGATAAGTCGAGAGGGGACGCTGAGCGCGGAGACGGGGAGGTGGTGGTCCATGGTCCGAACATCATGGTCGGGTACCACAACAAACCTGAGGCCACCGCCAAGGTGATCACAAAGGACGGCGGCTTCCGCACAGGG
>JAABTR010000649.1 GCA_011389755.1 Deltaproteobacteria bacterium
GACGCAGGTCGACACGGGGAGCGCCCCTTTTTTGAGCACCTCCGCCAGGGTGGGCCCTTTCATCAGCTCCAAGATGAGGTAAGGGCGCCTGTCTTCGGTCTGCCCCACCTCTTCGACCCGGACCACGTGGGGGTGCTCTATCTGTGAGACGACGCTTGCTTCGCGGAAGAAGCGATTTTTCTGCGCGGACTCACGGGCCAGGGCCTCTGAGACGATCTTCATCGCGTAGAGGCGGCCCAGCGGTTCTTGACGAACGAGGTAGACGCCGCTCATGCCGCCGTACCCGAGCTGCTCGAGCACGCGGTAACGCCCTTTGATGAGCTGCCCATCGAGGCGTCCAAAGCATTTTTGCAAGGGTGAACCGTCCAGGGGGCAGGTCTTGACAGACGCGTCGTACCTGGTTTGGCAGATGGGACATTCAAGGCTCATGGCGCTTGTCGAAACCTCGTCTCGTTGTTCCGTGCTTACCGGGCCTGTATGTCAGTTTCTTCCCTTAAATATAACATAGGAATCGTTTATCGAAGAGGTTTGTGGCGTCCGGTGCCCAGGAGCTGTCCACAGGCGGCGTTGATGTCGGCGCCCCGGCGCCGTCGCAAGATAGCGGTCAGCCCTTTGTCGGTCAGGATCTTTTGGAACGCGAGCACCCGCTCCTGGCTCGGCGGCGCGAGGTCGGTTTTGTCGTGGGGGTTCAGCGTCAATAGATTGATCTTGACGCGCAGGTGCGACAAGAGTCTGACCAGCAGCCGCGCGTCCTGCTCGCTGTCGTTGACCCCGTCTATCAAGACGTACTCGATGGTAAACCTCCGCCTTTGTGGAAGAGGGTAGCGCTTGAGGGCGGCCGCGATCTCTTCGGGCGTGTCCTTGAGACCGGGGACCAAGCGGGCGCGGGTGGCCGGGTCCGCCGCGTGGAGAGAGACCGCCAGCGCGACGTCGCCGCGGGCGGCTTCGGCGAGGGCGTCGATGCCTCTTACGACGCCGGCGGTGGAGATGGTGACCCGGCGTTTGGAGAGGTTGAGCCCCCGCGGATGGGTGAGGATATCGAGCGCCGCGAGGACGTTTTTCGTGTTGTGCAGAGGCTCGCCGATCCCCATGAAGACGATGTTTCTGAGCTTCTCCGGCGCTTCGTGGTAGGCGCGGGCCAGCGTGACCTGGGCGACGATTTCGCCTGCGGTGAGGTTGCGGCGCAGCCCGTCGTGACCCGATCGGCAAAACGCGCAGCGGACCGCGCAGCCGACCTGGCTGGAGATGCACTGGGTGAGTTTGTCCCCTTCGGGGATGAGCACGGTCTCGACGGCGGTGTCGTCGCCCAGCAAGACCTCCAGCTTGCGTGTCCCATCGGCGGAGCGCAGGACGGTGCCGATTCGGGCGGGCGGATTCAAAGCGCCCAGCTTCTGATGGAGATCCCGCGGGAGGTTGGTCATGCGCTCCAGGTCCCAGACGCCTTTTTTGTGCAACCACTCAAACAGCTGCCGGCCGCGGAAAGGGGGCTGCCCAAGGGCGCCCATCAGGGCGCACAGCTCCTCTTCGGTGGCGCCGAACACGTCCACGGTGTGCTTTTCGTTCTCCGTCGTCATCGCCATGAAAAAATCCCGAGGCCTCCCGCCGTCAAGAGATCCACGGTCGGCATATAACCGCCGCGCGGGTCGAAGGTCAAACCGCTTGGAGTATAAAGCAAGTGGCGGGTATTTGAGCGAGCTCGGCGCGAAGGAGCCGTCAAAGTGATTGACTTTTTCGGCGAATTTCGAAAGGCTGGGAAGGCGTCGGGTTTCATTTCGGGCCCGTACACAGTGACTTGAAAAAGGGAAGAGATGGCCGAAAAACGAGACAAACCATTGCTGCTGATCGCCGACGACGATCCCGAGCTGATGGGAATTCTCATCAAGCGTCTCCAGGCTCTCGAGAGCGAGATAATCACCGCCACAGACGGCGCCAAAGCGCTCGAACTCATACGTGAGAAGAGGCCGGATGTCGTCATTTTGGA
>JAABTR010000650.1 GCA_011389755.1 Deltaproteobacteria bacterium
AACGGATGGGAGGTCTGCCGGGCCGTGCGTCAAGAAAAGGAAATCGCAAGGACCGGCATCATCATGTTGACCGGCATCGGGGCCAGTCTCAACGAGATGACCTCCCCACTTTACGGCGCGGACGAGTACCTCGACAAGCCCTTCAATTTTTCCGAGCTCATCTTCAAGATCAAGCGGATGCTCGCGGGCCGGACCCCTTAGCCCGAAGCCTCAGATCCTCTCCACGAGACAGTGAAATCCGGGCGCTTTTCAATAACATTGACGACGGTTTGTTTTGTTATCGGCAGAGAGTTTTCGCCTCTGATAACGTAGCGTAAAACGATGTATTTGGTAAAAAAAAGCGACGAACTCGGTGGATGTGGGGGGCATCTGGGGCGAGTCCGCCGCTGTCTGGATTGATAGCAAAACGGCGGTCCGCGCGCAACTTTTTTTGAGGTTTTTTTGGCAAAGATGCGTGATCAACCGGGGTGTGCTTTTGAGGGCGGGCGCGCGTTCACATGCATGGAATTGAATTTTGCGCTGATGTTCTTGATCTTGACTGTTGAGATTCCCCCAAAAAGGAAGTATTGCTTGGTCTTTAACGGTAACAAAGGCACGGAAATACTGTTGCAAAGACACAATATTTGCGCGCAGATATTTGCGGGAACAAACAGCAAGCGAGGCAAAGAGCGATGACGAAGAGAATTTTCAACTTTTCAGCTGGTCCCTGCACACTGCCCCTTCCAGCCCTCGAAAAGGCCCAGGCCGAGTTCGTGGACTACCAGGGCGCGGGTATGTCCCTCATCGAGATGAGCCACCGAGGCAAGCACTACGACGCGGTGCACAGCCAAGCGCTTGCCAACCTGCGAGAGCTCCTCGATGTGCCGGCGACCCATGATATTTTGCTCCTGCAAGGCGGGGCCACGCTGCAGTTCGCCATGATTCCGATGAACCTGCGCGCGGCCGATAAGACCGCAGCGTACGTCAACACCGGCGCTTGGGCGAAGAAGGCCGTCGCCGACGCCAAGGGCCTCGGCGAAACGAAAGTCGTCTGGAGCGGTGAGTCGGAGCAGTTCAAGCGTGTGCCGGGTCCGAATGAGATCAGCCTCGACGGTGATGAGGCCTACCTCCATATCACCAGCAACGAGACCATCGGCGGCATCGAGTTCAATGAGTATCCCGACACGGGCAGCGTCCCCTTGATCGCGGACATGTCGTCCCACATCATGTCCCGGCCCGTGGACATCTCCAGCTTCGGCCTCATCTACGCCGGAGCGCAGAAGAACCTGGGGCCGGCCGGAACGGCGGTGGTCATCATCCGCAAGGATCTTATCGACTCTGCCAACAAAGGTCTGCCGGCGTACATGTCCTATGCCACCCACGCGCCCAAGGACTCCCTGTACAACACCCCGCCGGTGTTCGCGATTTACATGATGAAGCTGACCCTCGACTGGGTCAAAGAGGTCGGTGGGCTCGAGGAGATGGAAAAGCGCGCCGTCACCCGCTCCAAGCTCATCTACGACGCCATCGAGCGGTCGGACGGCTACTACAATTGTCCCATGGCGCCGGCTTCGAGGTCTCGGATGAACGTCTGCTTCCGACTGCCCTCCGAGGATCTGGAGAAGAAGTTCATCGCCGAGGCGCTGGACCGCGAGATGTCCGGGCTCAAGGGGCATCGTTCCGTCGGAGGCTGCAGGGCCTCGATGTACAATGCCATGCCCATCGAAGGCGCAGAGACCCTGGCCCGGTTCATGGCGGAGTTTCGCAAGAACAACTCCTGACGAAGTTTTTGCGTAAGCAGCCATCGATCCGGATGCCGAGACTGCGCGCTATTTTTTCGAACGGACGATCGTGATGCGAGGGTTTGGATTCCTATTTATTGCCGTGTTCTCGGCGCTTGGACTCATGGGGTGCAGCGCAGCGCCCCACTGGGGAATCGGGCCTCGCATCGTTTTCGAGGTGGATGACGCCCAGCTTTTGCCCATCTTGGAGGCGGCGGGTTTCGATTATGAGCAAATCGAGCCAGGAGCCGTCCGGGTTCACCTGGGCGACTATTCGGCTCTGTTGCTCGTGTTGGGCGATAACCTGCTCATCCACGCAGGGTTTTCAAAGAAACCGAGCCTGCGCTGGGTCAATGAATGGAACCGCAGCAGCCGCTTTTCCCGCTGCTATCTCGACGGCGAGGGCGACGTGAACCTGGAGTGGGATTTG
>JAABTR010000651.1 GCA_011389755.1 Deltaproteobacteria bacterium
ATATCGTCGAGGGATTGGGCGAGCAACGTGCCATTTGTGTTTGGGACTTGCGCGGCCGCGGTCTCTTCGTGTTGTGTCCTGGCCGCGGGCGGAAACGCCGGAGATCGTTCCCTGCTCGCCATATCCGCTTGTGCGTTGTCCGGTTGTTTTTCGTCTTGCCGGTTCTCTCGAGCGATCTCTGCCCTGGCAGATGACTCCATGGCCATGGCTTGCGCCGCGACGCTGCGGTCCTGGGCTGACGGCGTCGCAGGAGCGAGGGCGGCTCTTCGCACGGCTCGCGCTTTGTCGATGGTGGCGTGGGGGTCCGACGCTTCGGAGATGTCGATGGAGACCTCTCCCGCCACGGCGTAGCGCTTGCCATCGGCGCCGACGTCGTACTGGAATGAGGCGCCGCCCCGGACATACTGTCCTCCGGCCGCGACGTGTGCCTGCTCGTGTTTTTTTACCTCGGCGTTGCGCTGCTCAAGCTGCCGGACCTCGGCGAGCTCTTCATCGCTCAGCTCCTCCCGGCGGTCGGCGGTGCGACCTCGTCGCTCCAGCTCCCTGCTGGCTCTCTCGGTTTCTTTGCCGGCGCCTTTCTTATCGGCAGAGTCTTGCTCCAAAGTGGCGCCTTGGGATGGAGCCTGTGACTGGGAAGAAACCTCTTGGGCGAGGCCCGAAGGCGTCGGGCCATAGGCGGCAGGGGCGCTGCGCGGCGGAGACTCACCCGCGATGCTGACCAAGTCGAAACGACCGTTCGAGGTCTCCTCGGCGCCGTGACCAGGGGGCGACGATGGATCGGTCCGCGTAACCACGGCCGAGGTCGGTCGCGGGATCGGGGTGACGTGCGAAGAGATGGTTCCCACGGACATACGATACATTATAGCTGACTCAGCCGAGTTTGTCCTGGATTATCTGGAAAATTTTAATAGGGAAGGAATTCTTGGCTCAGTGCTTGGCGAGGAAGTCTTTGACCAGCTTGGCGATCCCGTCTTTTTCGTCAGCGTCCTCGTGCCGGTAGGTGACCACGGCCGTGGGCTTGTCGATCTTGACGAGGCGTTTGATGTTGAACGGGGTGCCGATGACAACCGCGTCGCAGTCGGTCTTGTTGATGGTGGCTTCCAGGTCGCGGATCTGCTCTTCGTAGTAGCCCATGGCCGGAAGCAGCTTGCCGACGCCTGGGTATTTCTCGAAGGTCGCGGCCAGGCCGCCGACAGCCCAGGGGCGCGGGTCGACGATCTCAGCGGCGCCGTTTTCGCGAGCGGCCTGCACGCCGGCGCCGAACTTCATCTCGCCGTGGGTCAAGGTGGGGCCGTCCTCGACCGCCAGGATGCGCTTGCCCTTGATGAACTCGGGGTGGTCCACGTCGAGCACGGAGAGGGCCCTGATGATCTTGGCGCCCGGGTTGAGGCGGCGGCAGTTCTCTTCCACCTGTTTGACGGCCGCGTCGTCGGCGACGTTGGTCTTGCCGATGACCAGGACGTCGGAGCCGCGCACGTTGACTTCGCCAGGGTAGTAGGAGTCTTCGTGTCCGGGGCGCAGCGGATCCGCCACGGTGATCCACAGGTCGGGTTTGTAGAACGGCATGTCGTTGTTGCCGCCGTCCCAGATCACGATATCGGCTTCCTTCTCGGCTTCGCGCAGGATCGCCTCGTAGTCGACGCCCGCGTAGATCACGCCGCCGTCTTCCACGTGCTTCTCATATTCTTCGCGCTCCTCGATGGTGCACTCGTGCTTGTCGATGTCCTCGATGGTCGCCATGCGCTGGACCGCTTGCTTGGCCAGGTCGCCGTAGGGCATGGGATGCCGGATGGAGACGACTTTCTTGCCCGCGGCGCGCAGCTGGGACGCGACGAAACGCGAGACCTGGCTCTTGCCGCAGCCGGTCCGGACGGCGGTGATGGCGATGAGCGGCTTTGTGGATTTGACCATCGTGTCCTTGGTGCCGAGCATGGAGAAGTCAGCGCCGGCGGCGTTGACGCGGGCGCCCATGTGCATCACGTAGTCGTACGGAAGGTCGCTGTAGGACATCACGCACAGATCCACCTGTTTTTCGGCGATCAATTTCTCCAGATTTGCCTCGGGGACGATGGGGATTCCGTTGGGGTAGAGCTCTCCTGCAAGGACCTGCGGGTAGGTGCGGTCATCGATCTTCGGGATTTGAGCTGCTGTGAAGGCAACGACTTCGTAGTCGGAGTTGTTGCGGTAGACGGTGTTGAAGTTGTGGAAATCCCTTCCTGCTGCGCCGATGATGAGAACTTTCTTTTTACCCATCGGAGAACTCCTTCTGACCTCTACAGGTTCCTGTTGTTTTTACCCGAAAGTAAGCTGGACTTTCGAGTAAGTCCGTGATAATCACCCCGAACGTTTTGCCGGAGTGGTGAAATTGGTAGACGCGCTGGATTCAAAATCCAGTAGGCTTCGGCCTGTGAGGGTTCGAGTCCCTCCTCCGGCACCCGCCTCCTGGCGCCAAATTCCGAAACGGAACCTACCATGAAGCGATCTTCTTGTCTCTGGTTTGCTGGTCGATTCGGCAAAAAGGATTTTTATTTGATTTGACAAATCTTTATGATTTCGGATCCCTAGGCGGTTTTTCGGTGTAAAATCCATGGATGTTTCAGATGAGAGAGTAGACTCTCAGCTCGAAAACCCCTGCGCTTTCGACTTCCATCGCGAGTAGCTCGCGGTTGGGAGACGCGGTCATGGAGGTTTTGCGGCGGCGGGACGGGAGCGCGATCTTCTTGTGTTCCTCGGCTTTGTCACGGCGGGTGTCGATGCGCCACAAGATGCCACCTTCGTCGGCCAGTATCAAACGGTTGTCGAGCCAAACCGGGGGGTTGGCGCTGCGCTTTTCGTCGCCTTCGGCGGGGAAGCGCGACACGCGCATCTCGACATTTTTGTCTTCCCAGGTCGTCTTGGTGGAGTAGACGGCCACGGCGCCGCCGGTCTTCGTGCGGGCCGCGATCTGTTTCCCGTCGGGCGAAATCGAGGGATAGAGGCCGCTGACGACGCCTTCTTTGCGCCCATCCCGGCTCAAGATGTGCACTTGGGGTCCCCCGGTCGAGTCGAACTCGAAGTGCGTAAAGCGCTCGGAGCCGGGGAACCAGTCCACGGTCCCCCCGTACCACTGATCATCGAGCATGTTCGCCTTGCCGCCGTCCAGCTCTGCCACGGCGAGAAAATGACGGTAGGGGTACGCGTTGAGGGTCTCGCTGCGCTTGTCGTAGACGTTGCACACCACAAACACGACGTAACGGCCGTCTGGCGAGACCACCGGCACGCGCTTGGGCGAGTTCTTCGCGATATCTTTCGGGGCGCTCACCACGGTCTTCCCACTGCCGGAGATGCGCATGATGTGGTCGCCGCGCTCGATGACCACAGATTTGTCGGCCGCGATCCCCGGGTGCTGCCCAGGGCCGATGACCCGGATCTCGCCCGTGTGGGCGTTCGCCAGACAGACCTCGTCTTCTCCGCGCACGTAGGTGATCCACTCGCCGTCGGGCGACCAGGAGATCTCGAAGATGCCGCTTTCGGATGCGTCGATTCGCTTCATGTCCCTTTTTCTCCTTGGCGCTTCAATAAAAAGCCGGCTCGCGGCGCTGGAGGATACCCCAGCTCGTCTCGAAGCGCCACACCTTGAAGAAAACGCATTAAGAAAACCGCTTCAAATCGGTAGCTTAAAGCTCCAAGCTGGCCTCTTGGGGTGGGTTCTGATACCAAAAAACTGCCGCTTTTTTGTAAGGACGGCTGGTTTAATGAAAGGACCTTCGGGTTCGATACCTTAAAAAAGGAAGTTCGATGCAGCTTTATCAAGAGGCTTTCGTCCATATGGTGGCAAAGGCCGCGTCTTTGCCGAAGGAGCAGGTCGCTGCGCTAGTCAAAGTACCCGAGGCCGAGCGAGGCGATTTTTCCCTGCCGTGTTTCCCGTTTGCAAAGGCGCTGCGCAAGAATCCGGCGGTCATCGCGAAGGAGCTGGCCGACGGGCTCGAAACGGGCGAGCTGTTTGAAAATATCGAGGCGGTCGGTCCCTACCTGAACGCCTTTGTGAGCACGCAGCATGTCGTCAAAAGAACTGTGGCGGCGGTGCGGGCTGCGGGCGAGCGCTACCTCGAGTCCAAAGACGGTGACGGGCAGACGGTCGTCGTCGATTTTTCGTCCCCAAACATCGCGAAACCGCTGGGATTCCATCACCTGCGCTCGACGATGATCGGGAACGCCTTGGTGCGGATCCACGGCGCGCTGGGCTATCGAGCCGTGAGGTTCAACTTCCTGGGCGACTGGG
>JAABTR010000652.1 GCA_011389755.1 Deltaproteobacteria bacterium
GTGTGACCTTCGTAGGTTCTGACGAGCGCTTGATCATCGATGTCCCAGAGCCGCGCGGTGCCGTCGTTTCCAGCCGAGACGACGTAGCGGCCGGTCGCGTCAAAATCCACGCTGGTGACCGAGGACTCGTGCCCGGACAGCTCGGCGAGGGTTCGTCGCCCGGCCACATCCCAGATCAAGACCTTGCGATCGCGGCCGGCAGAGACCAGCTTGGACCCATCCGGCGAAAAATCGACGGCCAGGACGGGCGCTGCGTGTCCGCGCAAGCGAGCGAGCTCGGTGCTCTTTGTGACGTCCCACAGGCGAATAATGTTGTCGTGGCCGCCTGTGGCGGCGAGGATTTCGCCCCCGGGGTGCCAGGCCACCGGGCCCACGCCGGCGCTGTGCCCGCGCAGGACTTCGAGCTGCGCGGCGGTGCTTGTTTGCCAGATGCGCACGGTGCCGTCCCGTCCTGCGCTGGCGATCTTTGAGCCGCCGGGGGAGAATGCCAAGGAAACGACCATATTGCGATGCCCGCGCTCGATGCGGCTCAAATCATTCATCTCGGCGCGCCACAGGCGCAGGTCTCCCTGGGCATCAGCCGTGGTGATCATGTGCTCGTTTGGGATGAAACGCACGCCCTCGACTGCGGCGGGGTGTCCTTCGAGCACATCGAGCAGGGTCCCCGAGCGCGCGTCCCACAATCGGACGGTTTTGTCGCTGCCCCCCGTCACCAAGCGGCTTCCATCGTGGGAAAAGTCCACGCTCTCCACCGTGTCGGTGTGGCCCCGCGCCACGCAGACGAGCTCCCCCTCTCGCAGATCCCAGACCCGCGCGGTCTTGTCCCAGCCTGCGGTGGCCAGGTAGGTCCCGTCTTTGGAGAAAGCCGCGGCCCGGACCGCTTTGAGGTGGCCGTTTAGGGTTTGGATCTTTTCCGGGGCCTCTACGTTGCGAAGTCGAACCGAGCCGTCCAGGCCAGCGACGACCAAGGTCTCTCCGTCTGGGGACAGCCAGGCCCGCGGCTGTGGGCCGGCCGGAAGCGCGAGCTTGAGGGCGCTGCCTTCGAAGACCCGGACAGTCCCTTCTTTGTCGACGGTGGTGAAGCGGGGCGAATCGGCAGAGGCGTGGAGGTGGGCGACGGATGAGGACTGCGTGGTGACGGTTCGGCACGTGCCCGAGTCCAAGGCGCACGCGCTGACCAGCCCCGCGTCATCCCCCGCGAGCAAGCTTTTTCCCGAAGCCGCGAAGGCGACGGCGGTGGAGGCGGCGCGCGACGTGGGGATCAGCCGCATGGCGCGGCTCTTGGTCTCGACGAGGTGAACCCCGCCGACGAAGCCGGCGACCGCGATCCAGCGGCCGTCCTCGGATACGGCGAGGCCCTTGGGTTCGATGTCGAGCGTCCGCACCCAGCGCAGCCTCCGACTGGAGAGGCTCCACCAGACGGATCTGGCGGCGCTGGTGTCGGCGAGCTCCAGGGCGCTTCGCAGCTTGGCGTGGGCCTCGACGAGGTCACCGGCCCGCAGGGCTCCGATAGAGCCTTCGGTCAGGGCCTCGGCCTGTCTCTGGATCGCCTCGAGCCTGCGACTCTCGGCGCGGTCCCGCTGGTGCCGGACCTCCTCGTTCTGCACCGAGAGCACCACCACGATGGCGCAAAGCGCCGTCGTCAGAACCAAGAAAAGGAGCCTCTTTCGAAACAGGTGCTTCTTTTGCCGGCGCTTGGAGGCGTCGAGGAATTGCCCGGCCTCTTCGGGGAGCGCGGCGAGCTTCTTGGCGCGCAGAAGCGCGTCGGTGAGCGCGTCGCCTCGCCAGACCTCGTCTTTGGGGCGTCCCCTCTTGATCCACAGCCGCGCCGCGGTGCCCACCTCGGTCAGGAACGCGGTCTCTTCCCGGGACTCGTCCAGCCAGCGTCCCAGCCTCTGCCATTTTTGTATCAGGGCTTCGTGAACGAGCTCCACCTCGGGGCCTTCTTCATCCTCGGTGTGGGCTTTGCGCAGGGAGACGGTCCGGGCCTCGATGAGGCGGTCGAGGATGCCTGGAGCTTCGGCTCCCAGGCCGGCGAGCAGCTCCGATCTCGGCACGATCTTTCGCGTGCGCGCGTCCGTGACCAGGCGCACGAGGAGCGCCTTGGCGGTGCGAACCTCCTTTGGAGTCAGTCCTTCGAGCACTCCTTCGGCGTGGTGGGCCAAGGCACCGGGGACTCTGCCGAAGTCCTCGTAGACGCTGCGCCGTAGCAGGTGCTCGTCGCGGTCCCGCCGCTCCCACAGGAGCTGCCCGGCGAACTGCAGGAGCGGCAACGCTGCGGGTTCTCCGCGCACATCGGCGATCATCTCCTTGACGATGTCCGGATCGTCGTAGCCGTAGCCTGCCCGCTTAAGCGCGAAGGTGAGGATCTCTTCGAGGGCTTCGGGGCCGGGCGCCCGCAGGACGGCGATGCGTGCCAGCACTTGACGGGCCGCTTCGGTCCGGGCCAGCTCCGCGAGGAAGTCGTCGCGCACCGTGAAGACGACGCGCTGGGCCTGCATCGGGTCATCGGCCGCGCGGCACAGGGCCTCGAGAAAGGCGTCGCACTCGCGTTCATCGCCGCACTGCGTGGCGAGCTCCTCGAGCTGGTCCACGAACAGCAGGATCCGGGCGTCGAGGCCTTTTGCCAGGCGCGCGAGGAGCATGGACAGCCGCGCGGGCTGGGCGATGAGGCTTTCGCGCAAGCCGGCGTCCGCGGCCTCGCCGCTCAGCAGCTCTTCGACGCTCTGCCTTTGGGCGTCGGATAACAAGATGGTGTGGCTCCACGCGTCGTCCTTTGACCCGGTGCTCTCCAGATCGCGCACGGCTTTGCCGATGTGGGCGAGCAGATTCTCGAAAGGGGTGCGCCCCGGACGCATCTGAATGACGACCCACCGCCCCTGCTCGCGCAGCCTGGGGATCACCCCGGCTCGCACGAAGGAGCTCTTGCCGGCGCCGGAGGGGCCGACCACCGGGAGGACGGGCTCGTCCCGGAGCCGCTCCACGAACTCGGCCACCTCGGTGTCTCGGCCGAAAAAGACGTCGGCTTGTCGTTCGGTGAAGGGCAGCAGGCCCCGAAAAGGGCTGACTTCGCGGGCGGGTTGGGCCTTGTCTCGTGGGCCCAGCAGCTCGCTTAGCTCGTCGCGGACGGCCTGCGGAGTGGGGCGACCCCCAGGGGCTTTTTCGAGGCAGGCGTGCACGAGCTCGACCAGGGCTGCCGGGATGTCTGTCTGAGCGGGCAAGGTGGGGGCGGGCAGGGCCGAACAGACGGCGCCGGCGATGGCCAGAGGAGTCTGGCCCCGAAAAGGTCTTTGCCCGCTGAGCAGCTCGTACATCAGCACCCCGAAGGCCCAGACGTCGGAGACGATGGTGGCCGGCTCCCCCTTCCACTGCTCCGGCGCCATGTAGGCCGGCGTCCCTCGGAGCGTGTTCCCAGAGTCTTCGCCCGGGTCGGCGTCGTGTTCGGCGGGCATGGTGGGGCGCTGGGCCAAAGTCGGGTCAGGGTGGGTCGGATCCGTCGAGCCGTCGCGCTCGACGATCTGGGCCAGCCCGAAGTCTAGAACCCGCAGCCGTCCGTCCTTGGGCAGGAACACGTTCTCCGGCTTGAGGTCTCGGTGGAGCACCCCTGCCGCGTGGGCAGCGCACAGCGCGTCGGCAATAGCGGCGCCGATACGTATGATCTCCTTGACGCCCGGGGCTCGCTCGGTGAGACGCTCGCGCAGGTTCTGGCCTTCGAGGTACTCCAGGGCGACGAAGGGGCGACCCTGGTGCTCTCCCACTCCGTAGATGGTGATGATGTGGGGATGGTTGAAGCGGGCGGTGGCGCGGGCCTCGAACAAGAACTGCTGCTTGCTCATGGCCGTGCCCATCGCCTGCTCGTCCACGAGCTTGAGCGCGACCTTGCGGCCCAGGATCCCGTCCCGGGCCAGGTAAACCTCTCCCATCCCTCCGCGGCCGATGCGGCGGATGATTTCGTAGTGATCGATGCGCGTGCCCGCTGCGAGCTTTTTTTGCGCAGTCGGTTCGTGAGAAAAAGACGCAACCATGGACCCTTAAAATGTAGCTGGAAAGGCGGCGGGAGCAACGGGGAGCCTGACGCGCGGGCGGTCAGCGTCGGCTTTTGCGCGTCACGAAGTGTTGGGCTAGACTGTCTTTCTGGGCAAAAACGGCTCAACTATCGCAGAAGCTGGGGAGAGTACGGTCTTATCGTCATGCCGATAAATGACGCACACACGCCTGCGCGAGGCTACGACGTCCGCGGAGGGGATGAGCCGATCGATG
>JAABTR010000114.1 GCA_011389755.1 Deltaproteobacteria bacterium
GTGCTCTTCCGATCTCTGTGGCGGGTCTTTCAGGGGTTCGGCTTCGCGCTGCTCATCGGGGTGCCCCTCGGGATCGTGAGCGGGGCCTTCTACCGCGTCGACGCGTTCTTCGCGCCGGTCTCGATCTTCGGGCGATATGTCCCGATCTACGCGCTCGTCCCGCTGGCTTTTTTGTGGTTCGGAGGCGGTGAGCCCACGATCATCGGGTTTTTGTTCATCGCGTGCGTGGCCTTCGTCATGTTCGACGCGTCGCAAAACGTCCGAGCGATAAGCGACGACTACCTGGACACGGCCTACACTCTGGGCGCCTCTCGCTGGCAGACCCTGACCAAGGTCATCATCCCTCTGGCGATGCCCGAGATCTTCAACTCGATGCGCCTGTTGTTCGGGCTGTGCTTCGGCTACATCATCGTGGTCGAAGCCCTCGACATGAGCGGCGGCGGCGTCGGCGTGCTCATCATGCAGTCTCAGCGCCGGGGACCCAGAGAGCACGTCTACCTGATCCTCTTCTTCATCACCATCGCGGCGTTTTTGCTCGATCGTTTGCTGTTCGCGCTTCAGCGCACCCTGTTTCCCTATCGCTACGGAAGATGACGCCCATGAACGAATCGTCGACATCGCCTCCCACGCCCCAGGCCACAAGCGCGGAGCCGCCGATCTCGGCGCCGCCCCCTGTCGTCGAGTTTTGCGACGTCACGAAGACCTACAACGCCGGGAAACGAAGCGCGTTCACGGCGATACGAGACGTCTCATTTTGCATCGACGATATCCCGAGCGTCGGTGAATTCATCACGGTGGTGGGGCCTTCGGGGTGCGGGAAGTCCACCATTCTTAGGTTGATAGCTGGCCTCGAGCCCCAGTTTCCGCCGACCTTGGGCCGTGTCCTCGTGCGCGGCGCCGATGTCCGCGGCCCAGGCGCCGATCGCGGGATGGTCTTCCAGTCCTACACCTCATTCGATAACCGCAAGGTGATCGACAACGTCGCCTTCGGCCTCGAGTGCCGGGGGGTGAGCAAGAAAGAGCGCTACGAGCTCGCGCGCCATTGGATCGAGCGGGTCGGGCTCGATGTGCGTGGGGACCAAGACAAGTACCCCCACGAGCTCTCGGGCGGGATGCGGCAGCGCGTCGCCATCGCGCGCAGCCTCATCCTCAAGCCTCGGATCATCTTGATGGACGAGCCCTTCGGAGCGCTGGATCCGACGACGAGGATGCATATGCAGGACCTCCTCGTCGGGCTGTGGAACGAGGTCGAGGCGACGGTCTTTTTCGTGACGCACAGCATCACCGAGGCGGTCTACCTCGGGGATCGGTGCTTCGTGTTCTCCGGCTCGCCCGGGACGATTCTCAAGCAGATGAAGGTCCCCAGGCCCGATCGCCGTGCCAAGGAGATGCAGCGCGAGCCGTCATTTCAGCAGACCGTCTTCGAGCTGCGCGACCTCATCGAGCGCCTCGAAGAGGGGACGGTGTAGCCCCATGGCCGGCAGACAAGGCTTCTTGAGGTATGTGGGACGCGCGTTCGCGATCCCGTGGAATCTGCTTTTTTTCGGCGCCGTGTCGGTGGCCGGGATCATCGCCGGCTATCCGGAGGTCGTCCTGCCGCTGGCCGCGGCCGCGGAGATCTCGTTCCTCGCGGGGCTCGCGGCCAACGCGCGCTTCCAAAAGGCCATCGACGCCGAGGACCACAAGGCCGAAACGCGGCTGGGGCTCGAGAGCACCGCTCATCAGGTCGAGGACATGCTGGGCGCCATGAGCGCCCATGACAGGTCGCGCTTTGAAAACCTCAAAAAGCAGTGCGTCGATCTTCGCGAGATCGCGCGCGGCATCAAGGGGCACACCGGCGACGACGGGCAAATCCTGCCCGATCTCCAGTCCGGCGGGATGAACCGGCTGCTGTGGATTTTTCTCAAGCTGCTCTACTCCAAGACTTCGATAGAGCGCTTCTTCGAGACGATCGACCAAAGAGCCATCATCGAAGATATCGATCGGGCCGAGATCCGGCTCGCCGCGCTCGGACCCGAGGAGGACGACTCCGAGACGGACCGGCGACGACGCGCGACCTTGGAGGATCACATCAAGACCTCTCAGTCACGGCTCGAAAACTACAAGAACGCGACGAACAACTACGAGTTCATCCTCGACGAGATCGAACGCCTCTCGTCGAAGATCGCGAGCCTCGCGGAGCTGTCGATAAACCGCCAAGATCCCGACTTCATCACGCGAGAGGTCGACACGGTGACCGCGTCGGTCCAAAACTCCGAACAGGCGATGAGTGAGCTCGAGTTCATCACGGGGCTGTCGGGGAAAGACGACCTGACCCCCGCTCTACTCGACACCCACCTCGACGACGAGGTCACGGCCTGAGCGCAGGCCGGGAAGGGCCGATGAGCATGGACAATATAGAAGCCAGGAGCTGGCACCCGGGTTGGGCCGCGTCGCTCGAAGAGGCCTACGAGGGGCGGGTCAGCCAGATGTTCATCTTGCACGGCAACGTGAGCGACCTGGTCCGCATCGAGCGCTCGGACGGGGTCAGCTACGCGATGCTGCCGGAGTTTCTCGCGACCCAGCTCTTTGGCGGGTGGGACTCGGTCCTCTATTACGACCAAGTCCGCGGGCCTCGTGCGCTTGCGAGTAGCAAGGCTAGGCTCGACAAAATCAACCAACACCTCGAGCGCTTCGTCGGACCGGTGGAGAAGCTGCGGGAGACGCGCGCGGTCGGGCAGGTCTTCGGGGTGCTCGATCGCTATCTCGAGATAGCCCTGCTGCGAGAGGGGCAGATCCCGTCAGTCGCGATGATCTTCGACTACGCCCACTTCATGGTGCCTTCGACGTCGGTGTCCAACACGTCGCGGGAGCTCGCGCCCACCCTCGCGACCTTGCTCAACTGGGCCAAGAGCCCTTACTTCAAGCGAGCGCCGTTCGCGTTTTGTCTGATCTCCGAGCGCCTGAGCGATCTCCACGAGTCCCTCACGCGAAACGCCCACACGGCGAGGGTCGAGCTCCCGTTCCCCTCTCGAGAAGAGCGGCTGCGCTTCATCGAGTGGAGCTCGGCCGGGCGCGATTTCCAGTCGCTGTGCGAGGTCGGCCCAC
Organism: Deltaproteobacteria bacterium; assembly: GCA_011389755.1. Classification (GTDB taxonomy): domain Bacteria; phylum Myxococcota_A; class Polyangia; order JAAYKL01; family JAAYKL01; genus JAABTR01. Next base: position 3,088 of record JAABTR010000114.1, read on the forward strand.
AGTCGCTGGCGGACTTCACGGCCGGGCTGTCTTTGACCCACATCCAGGGGCTGATTCAAAAGGCGATCCGCTCGAGCCGAAGGCTCTCCCTAGCGGAGCTGCGGAAGTACAAAAAACAGATGATCGAGGGAGAGTGCCAGGGGCTCGTGGAGTTCATCGAGCCGCCACACAGCCTAGATCTCGTCGTCGGTCACGCCGAGGCAAAAAAGCGCCTGCGTGAAGACGCAACGCTCATCAAGTCCGGACAGCTCGGCGCGGTCCCGATGGGCTATCTTTTGTGCGGCCCGGTGGGGACGGGGAAGACCTTCCTCGCCGAGTGCTACGCCGGCTCGGTCGGGGTGCCGTGCGTCAAGCTGCTCAATTTTCGCTCGAAGTACGTCGGTGAGACCGAGGGCAACCTCGAGAAGATCTTGCGCGTGCTGCGGGTCATGGGTCCGGTGGCGGTCATCATCGACGAGGCGGACGCCATGCTCGGCGATCGCAAGGGAGGCTCGGACAGCGGGACGTCGAGTCGGGTCTTCGGGTTGTTCGCCAGTCAGATGGGCAACACCCTCTATCGGGGCAAGATCATCTGGTTTCTGCTGACGTGTCGGCCCGATCTTCTGCCGATCGACATCAAGCGACAGGGGCGGTGCGAGGTTCACATCCCGCTTTTTTATCCCGAGACCGAGGACGACTACAAGAACATGTTCGTCGCCATGGGGCGGAAAAACGACATCGACATCGACCTGGACGAGGTCCCGCCGATCCCCGAAGGCCTCGAGCTGAGCGGCGCGGACATCGAGGGCATCGCCACCCGCGCCAAGCGCGACGCGCTGATCTCAGGCTCGAGCGAGGTCAAAGCCGAGCACCTCGAGTCGTCTTTGGGAGCGTTCATGCCGTCCGCCGAGACCGACGAGAAGAAGCTCCAGATCTTCGCGGCGATCCTCGAATGCACCGACGTCAAGTTCCTGCCCGAGAAGCTGCGCGGCGCGGCCCTCGATCCGGCAAGACGCGCCGAGCTCATGGCCGAGTACCGGGTCCTTGTCGCCGCCGTGGGATCGTAGCGAAGCTACTGTCAATCCTTGTGCTGGACCAGGTAGTCGCTGACGTCATCGATCCACTTCCAGGTTATGCCTTCGTCCGCCTGGTTGACGACCTTGAAGTCGAGTCGCCCGGGGTGATCTTCATCGATGACGATGGTGTTCTTGGAAGGCCGGATGAGCGGCAGAAGGTGGGGGAAGTCCGAAGCTGAGATGCTGACTCGGATCCGGTGTCCCTTTTTGAAGACATTGTCGGTCGGCCAAATCTCGATCACATAGGGGTAGAGCACGCCCTCTTCTATCGGCGATGGGTTCTTGTCCGGATGGTCGTAGAACGGATCGAACGGGGTGTAGCTCGGATCGAGACGATTTGGATCCCATGGGTCATAGGGCCGCCTCCAAGCGCTGAGCCAGCCGGAGGTGATGTTTTTGGCACGGCCGTGTGGGTGAACATCCTCGAGACCGATGACCCACTGGACATCTTTACGGTCCATCATGGTCACGATGGCGTTCTCGCCGCCGTCGAGATGAGCCGTCTTTTGAACCGACTCCACGACGACATCTGCCATTTTTTGAGTCAAAGGGGCGGTGAAGGTTGTCTCGGCCCAGAAAGAAAGCGAGAGCGGGCCGGCGATTTCCACGTCTTGCC
>JAABTR010000115.1 GCA_011389755.1 Deltaproteobacteria bacterium
CTGCAGCGGCTCGGTGGTAAAGGTGAGCACCCCGGTGCTATCGAGCCGTTCATCTTCCCAGGGCATGAGTGGATCCAAGTCGATTCCCATGACGTTTTTGGACAGCTGCGACACAAACGCCGGGATTCCTATGCCGAAACGCGTCGAAGAACGCGACACCAAACCGTGCAGAGATAGTGGGTTGTGGCGCAAGACAGGGTTGTCTTTGTCCCGCAGCCACCACAAGAACCGGTCGTAATAATCTTCCTCACTTGGCTGAGCGACCAAGCGGTAGTTCTTGTCGGCGTTTTTCATAGAGAACCAGTCGCCCACAATCGGGCGCGCTTTTTTCTTGGAGAGGTAGTAGCTTTTGTCTTCGAGGCGCGACGCGGGCAGCGGCCAGCTCTTCTCCGCTCGCCAGCGATCCTCGCCCAAGACATACAGCACCACCGGGTACTCCACCATGAAGGGATCGTCGACGCCCCGGATCTTCCAATCGAACCAGCGCGCGGCGGTCTCGAGCGAGAAGAGGGACCGCACGCCGATGCCAAAGGAGCCGTCCATGTGGTACCAAGGCCCGATGACCAATGCCTTGTCAGCGGCGTCGTGGTTTTGAAAGCCGTATTGATAGTTGTTGAGCGTGCCGCGGGTAAAGATGCCGTACCAAGCCGCGGTGGTGAAAGCTGGGAGGCTGGCCGGAATCGAGTTGCCGCCCACTTCGCTTGGATAGTCCGGGGTGAAGTCCCAAGCAGGCGCCGGCTTCTGCGGCCAGTAGATCATGGGCGATTTGGTCTGATAGAACGGATTTTGCACAATATTTGCGGGATCTGTCATCCAGTCGAGCGGGATCGTGAGCTGCTCGAAATGCTCTTGCCAAATATCAAGGGCGTGCTGGATATCATCGAGCGCGAAAGGCTCGTCTTCGCCGAGAACCAGGAGCGGCGGCAAAATACTCAACATGTCCACGATGGACATAAAGAGGCTGATGAACTCCAGCCCCATGTTTCCGCCTTGCATGGCGGTGTCTTTAAAAGCATCGCTCATCGCTACAAGCGGAAACAGGGCCTTGAGGTGTTTGGGCTCCATCCGACCGGTTTTGGGGTTGAACTCGGTCTGGACGCCGCCGGAAGCCAAGAGCTGACTGATGCCCATGTAGGACGGTCCAATCATACCGATGTCGCCGTCACACCATGGCTGCTTTGGTAACCACTCGTCGATGACAAAGACCGTATCGTATTGTTCTACAGGGTCGAGAAAGGTCCACATGTCCTCTGATGACCCCGTGCCGCGTTGATCGAAGATAAAGAAATTGTAGTCGTGCAGCAACAAGGGCAAGTAAAGCACCGACAAGAATTCTCGTCTGTAGGGCGTCACCACTAAGATGGTCGGGCGTTTTTTGGAACCGGTCTCAGCGGAAACACTATCATGCCAAATGGCCGTGCCCCACAGCGCTGTGTCATTGTCGACGAGCACATTGCGAACCGGCAAACGCACATTGAGGTCCACGACGACATCATCCAAGTGATGTTTCTGTAACCAATCGTAAATCGGACCGGCGTCGTCCTTTGAGACGGTGCCGGCGATGGCGTTGGAAGCCCCAAAAGAGCTCAAAACGGCGATGGAACAAAGAGCCGCAAAAAGACGGGGAACGGTATGTAAACCTATCCTGTTCATGGCTCACTCCATTCCGTGTGGTGTTTGGCCAAGTTTGAAGAATCCTTGACTGTAGGATTCTTGTGTTTTCGACTCTGTTTAATCTTAAATGTAGGAGAATATTTCTGACCCGCAACTCTCAAGGTCGAATTTTTCTGCTCGGCGGTGAATCTTTTGGCGCAGTAAGGCCTGTTTTGTAGACGTAGGGCGCGCAAGCGGGCTTTTTTTATGCTTTAAAAAAAAGAAAGAGGAGTCGATGTTTCTCGACTCCTCTTTTATGGATGACGCTGGTGATCGGCTATTTGTTGAACCAGAAAATGGGTCTCCAATTATTGACCAAGGTGGGGGTATCGATTCGGTCGAGGATAAAGTCGGCGACAGCGTCGATAGCCACATCGCGCAGGTCGTCAGTCTCCATCAATATTTCGTGGTAGGCGCCTTCGAACACGATTTTTTCGCAGTTGCGCGCCAGAGTGCACACCCAGTCTTGGGCCTGTGTTTTGACGACGACATCTTCGCTCGCTTGAAACAGAAGAATGGGCAGTTTCATTGTCAGCGCCCGGCGGCGACTTTTCGCGCAGCCCTCAATAGACTCCTTGATCCATTTGTTGGTCGGTCCGCCGAGACGGAGCGAGGGGTCTTCATTCAACAGAGCCTTAGCAGAGGTGAAGCGAGCATAGCTGTGAGTGACGACGTTGCTTTCGAATGTCTCCACCTGCCAGGGGCCGGTCCCCATGACGTACTCCTCGCCCTTGCCGATGGCGGTCAAAGAGGTTGCTATTGAGTAGGCGACCTTCTCGGGAATGTTGCCGGTGTCGATGCGGTGCATGGGAGAGCTGAGTATAAGGCCCGCGAAGTCGTTTGGATATCGCTGCGCGTAGAGCGTCGCCGCGGCGCCACCCATCGAATGGGCGAGAGCGAAAATCTTGTCATGACCATCCGCCTTGACGATTGTGTCGACGAACGTCTTCATGTCGTCGACGTAGTCGTCAAAATCGCGCACGTAGCCCTTTTCTTCGTCTTCGATGAGCCTGTCGGACAGACCTTGGCCTCGGTAGTCCATCATGTAAATGGAAAGTCCGAGGTCCCGCAGGTCGTAAGCGACCTCCAGGTACTTGAGATAGGTTTCGGTGCGACCGCTTAAGATGAGCAGTGCACCCTTGGGGTCAGGGTGATCAAAGGCGATATAGGCGATTTCGGCGTCATCTTCGCCCAAAAAGGTGCTCTCGACTCCGGTTGTATCGGCCCATTCGAGAACCTGAGGATAAAGAGCGTCATAGTTTTCCTCGTCGATAGCAAAGGCAACAAGGCTCAAAGAAAGAACCCAAAGACAAGCAAGCACAGCAATGCTCTTTTTCATAAATCTACTCCTTTTGACGTTGGTTTTACCAACTCTAAATGTGGTAAATGCCCAATTGCCGCCGCGATAAACGACATTTGATAAAGCTCTAATTCGGTGTGTCACCGGCCACACCGTGCTGACTATAGAGAGCCAGAAACCGAAGAGGATCGGCTCAAGAAAAATTATAAAAAACACATTTTGGTTATTTTTTTGCCTGCGACCTGCATGGTGGCGGCCTGTTTTGGACACTTCTGAAAAAAATGTATTTCGAGATCGGAAAAAAGGAATGCCAGCGGCAACTAATATAAAGAACACAGGGAGGATCTTATCGAATGAAAACTATATTTCTCGCATCCGGTTTTATCCTACTGTTCCTCACATACGGCTGCATGACCACCTTCGATATCAAGGAAGAAACTGGCTCTTCTCTATATGCACATGATTCAAATAAGTTGATTGACCAAGACGCCGACAGCGGCAACGCGGATGGTGATGAAGAGGCCGACGCCTGCCCCGAGGACCCGAACAAAACGAATCCAGGCGAATGCGGATGCGGTGTACCGGAAGGCGCGTGCGATGTGCTCGTCGACACAAAAATCGACGATCTCTGCGTTCCCAACCCGTGCGCACACGGTGTCTGTATCGAAGGCGTCAACGTCTATTCCTGTCAATGCGAAAAGGGATGGACCGGGGTGAACTGCTATCAGAACATCGACGATTGCGATCCCGATCCCTGCGTTCACGGCAACTGCGTCGACGGCATCGAAGATTATTCTTGTTATTGCGAAAATGGCTGGACCGGTGCTGAATGTGACCAGCCCGTCGACAACTGCGATCTCGCCCCCTGTCTCAACGGCACCTGTCTCGATGTCGCAGGCGGATACAGCTGCCAGTGTGAATCGGGCTGGGCCGGCGCTCACTGCGATCAGGGCATCGACGATTGCAAACCCGATCCGTGCGTCAACGGCTCCTGCGTCGATGGGCACAACTCCTACACCTGTCATTGTGACCCCGGCTGGACCGGTGAGAATTGCGAAAATAATATCGACAACTGCCCAAACGATCCCCACAAAACCGAGCCGGGAGAGTGCGGTTGCGGTGAATCGGACGAGGATTCGGACAACGACGGAACCCCGGACTGCGACGATAGGTGCCCACACGACTCAGGAAAGACCAATCCAGGGGAGTGCGGTTGCGGCACCCCTGAGGGGGAGTGTGACATTGTGGAGGTCAACAGCAATCTTCAGGTCAACTTGGGCGGCCAATGGAGAGGCGTCTGTTGCCGTGGGGGTGAGGTCGAGGTATCGAACGACCATTGCCGCTGGGAAGAAAGCGTCCGCGTCCTAAAGACAACAGATCTTCAGTTTGGGAATTACACGGAGCTCGACTGCCCGGAAAACGGGCAAAACCCGGCAGACTGCGCCTGCAGGGTCCCCGGTGAATCGCTCCACGGGGTCCAAGCCGATGGAAATCGAAACCTAAAGAACAGTCTCAGGCTCGCGGGTGGCGGCCCCATTTACCCGAATTCCGGCTGGGAAACCTGCATCGATGAGGTCAACGCAGAGGTGCGGTCCCGCTGGACCACAGGTGATTGCCCCAACTGGAGACTCGTCGACCACTACTGATCCTAGAGAGGCCCCCACCCTGATCAAATACTGTGGGCGGCGCATGAGGCCTATGGAACGCCCTTTCAGGGCTTAAAAGATTTTATTTTTCATCTATAACCCAGCGCGCTGCGCTGGGCTAGTATGGGGATGCCCTTTCAGGGCGGCAAAAAACGTCGATGTGGTCCCCAGCGAGTTGCGCCATCGACGAAAAGATCGCCATCAAAGACATGGTCAAAGCGAAGGAGATGCTCGTGGAGATCCTGCGGCTCTCGGCTCAATGAGCCTCATTCCCAAGTAAAAACAAAACCTCGACATCTCAAAGAGCCGCTACCCTTGTGCAACTCATCTAGCGCCCCAATAAAAATCGGCGATTCAAGCCGGTTTATTGCCGCCCCGAAGGGGCTTCAAACGGCGACATCTTTTCGTTGATTCAAGCCGTTTCGAGGCTTGGCTCGCTGCGTTCTTGTGACCGAGTGCCACAGTAGATATCGCGGATGACCAGCCCGGCCAGGTGCATGCCGAAGGCGGCGGTCATATGTGCGATCGAGCCGTTTACCTGCGCTTTTTTGGCGCACCAATCCGGCGCCGACGACTCTGCGGGCAGCGGCTTGGGGCACATGCAGGAACGTGTGCCGCAGGCAGACGGGATATCGTGATTCGGCAGAACTTCGTCGCTGAACACGCAGACAAAATCGCCCTCGACACCGGACTGTCGCAGCCGCTGGCGGACCTTCCGGGCGAGGGGGCAGCCCTGCGTCTTCCAGATGGACGCCTCTCGTATCCTGGTGGGGTCGAGCTTCGATGCCGCCCCCATGGCCGAGAAGATGGGGCGGCCTTTGGCCAGGGCCGTCTTGATGAGGTCGACCTTGTTGGACAGGCTGTCGATGGCGTCGATAACGTAGTCAAAGCTCTCCAAGGCGAATTCGTCGCGGGTCTCGGGCTCGTAGGCCTTGTGGAGCGCGCGGATATCGGCGTGGGGGCTTATCTCGCGCAGTCGAGATTCGAGCTCCAGGACCTTGACCCGACCGACGTTTAGGGACGTGGCCTGGGCCTGGCGGTTTACATTTGTGACGCAGACCCGGTCCGAGTCCACGAGGGTCAGGTGTCCGACGCCGGAGCGCGCGAGGACATCGGCGCACCAGCTGCCGACCCCTCCCACACCAAAGAGAATGACCTTGGTCGTTGAGAGTCTCTTGAGAGCGTCTGGACCGACCAAGAGTTCGGTGCGGTGAAGCATCTGTTTTTGCGGCATGGCGGGGCACCCGAGTTCGCGTTCGCCGTAACACCTGACGGCGCTGTTTCGACGAGAAACCCTTACAACAAAAAATCCTCGAAGGAAACGCCCACCTGGGCTTTTTACGCCCGGCGCCCAGCACCCGCCCACTTGCCGATCCCAGCGCAGATGAGCACCTTTTTAAAACAAAAATCTTTTCGGGAGGTAGCGATCATGGCAACGCGTGTATTTGAGATATCGAGCGCCATCGAGGTGGGTCCGTCTCAGTGGGAGCTCATCGGACACGCCTTCGAGGTCATCAAAATCGGTGACAAACTGACCGTTTTCCCGGAAAACGCAGGGCATCTTCGGGTCCGGGACATCGTCGTGGCAGACAGGCACGCGAGCGCCATCAGCTGCGATATGATGGGTACGGTCTACGTGGAGGGCGCTGTGCCGCTTGGAGACATGGAGCCCGAGAGCCTCTTCCGCTCAGATCGCGACTAGAAGGAGGGGAGCGACATCCGTTTGCGGCACACTGCCACCAAGAAACCGCCGAAGCCCGTCAAAAAAGACCGCGACGCCAGGTGCTCGAGCCTGGGAAGGACCTTGTCAACACTGGGGAGCTTGAAAACGGCGGCGGCCGGGGTCAGAACTCTCACGCCGCGCCACCGCTCGACGGTGAGGCTCGGCGGCAGGTAGCCCTCGATATCTTGAGCCGTATCCCACCTGGTGAAGACCTCGGCCTCAGTCCGATGGGTCGATATCTTGCCGGGCCGCGACAGACGTTTGGCCGCGTAGCGCAGGCTGTGACGGTTGTAGAACTCCGCCAGCACGTAGCCACCGGGCCGGGTGACCCTGGCCATCTCGGCCATCGCGACCTCGATATCCTCCACGTGGGCGAGAACCTTGAAAGAGTAGGTGACGTCGAAGCTCGCCTCGGCAAAGGGCAGGGCGGTCGCCGACGCCTGAGCCGCCTGCAGGTCTCGCCTCCGGGTGGCGAACAGCATCCCCTGGGAGAGATCTACCCCCACCAGGCTCCGGCAGACAGGGCGAACCCCATCCATGATGAGGCCTGTCCCGCACCCCACCTCCAGCACGTCTTTTCCAGCGGCGTAGGTCCGAAGGACGTTAAGCTCGAGGGAGTCGAGCATGGCGTGGTAGCCGTGGTGTCTCTCCTTTTCGTACCACGCGGAAAAATCATCGTAATAGCTCTTCGTGCTTGCTTCTTTCATTCGGCCAGTACCTCATCGTAAATATCTTCGATCTGCTCTGCCATTCGCTTGGGATCGAAGTTTTCGTTTATCGCAGCGAGGCCGCGGCGTCCGGTCTCGACGCGCAGCTGCTCGTCGTCGAGCAGGCGGGCGACGGCGCCCACGAGCGCGCCTGGATCCTTGGGAGGCACGCCCAGTCCGCATTTCATGGCCAAAAGCTCGTCCAGCGGCGGGATGTCGGCCAGCACCAGCGGCACGCGCTGGGCCATCGCCTCGAGCAGCACGAGCGGCGTATCCATCTTCGCGTAGAGGCTGTCGGCGGGGAGCACGACCAGGTCACACGCCCCTACGAAGTCCGGCATCCGAGGGACGTGCTCGAAAAACACGACGTTGTCCGCGAGACCTGCCTGCTCGAAGCCGCGCTCGAAGCGCGCTCTTATGCTCTCGGCGCCGGGGGTCTTGCTTCGACATGCAAAGACCACCTTGATGTCCGGATACTTCTCGACCAGCTTGGGGACGGCGTCCGCAATCGTCTGGGCCGCGCTCGAAAACTCCAAGTCCCCGGGAAACAAAACCACCGGAACGTCCAGGGGTAATCGCATCGCGAGACGTATCTTTTTCTTCTCGTCGTCGCCGAGTATCGGCCTCTTTTGAATCGACGGTCGCACGAGTCTCAGCTTGTGAGCGGGGACCCCGGCCTCTTCGAGGCGCTTTTTCGTGTTCTCGGAGAGCACCACGATCCTGTCGGCGAACAGAAGCCGCGAGACGTTTTCGAATTCGGCGGGCACCGAGCACACGGTTTGGACAGACTTGACCCGCGCTATCGATTTTTGCACGCGCCCGGCGGTCGACGACATCTTGTTGGGCGCAAAAAAGTAATGGTAGAGGCGAGCGCCCTGGGGGAGAAGTCCGTGAACCAAGGCCCGGACGTTTTGCGCCAGACCGGCTGCATACTTGCCGCCATCGTCGTAAATCGGAGCCGGCACCACGTTGGCTTGAAAGGTCGGAGAGTCGCCGAAGGCGTTGTTTCGCCTCGAATCCCGTGTGGTCATCACGCGATAGGTGTACCGACGGGAGTTGTTGACCTGGTACAAGACGATGTTCTTCGCCGAGTCATCCCAGGGCGGAACCACCGGCTTTGAGACTATCAGCACGTCGGGTCTTTTTTTCGAGCGCATGGCCATAATCTCCTCGCCCCGTCATCCGCGATTCTCACCTCTATTTAGATCAAAACAGGGCATGTGTCCCGGAAACGACATACCTGTGCTCACAGGTCGTCTCCATCGGGTGCTTTTTTATCGAGCCGCTGCAAGAGCATCGCGTCCGACAGACTCATCGAAGAGCCGCCTCTTCGCTTGGCGATATAACTGCGAGCATCGTCTTCCAACCGCTGCGCGATCCTGCGGTGCTCATCGCCACCGTCCCAGCCGATCTCCAAGCACGCCCCGTACGCGGCGGAGCGGTGATCGTTTCGACCGGTCAAGAGCTGCTCTTGGGCTCGCGCGTCGGTCCAGTGCTCGAGCAGCTCGGTGCAGACCTCGAGCAGCGTGCTCGTGGCCGCTTTTTCGCATCGAAGGAGCGTCAACAATCGAGCCCGCAGTCGCAAATCTTCTGGATGTCGACCAAGGAGCTCCTTGACCAGCGCGAGCTCCGCGCCGGCGTCGCCCGGCGTGAGGCTCCACGAAAAAGAGACCCGCGGCGCGCCGCTCATTTCTTCTGTGCCTAAAACAGCTCGCGCGGCGCCGTCTTGGTCGACATCAAAGGCAACGCCGCGCAGACAATCTCCAAGATCTTTTGAGCAGGTTATCGTCAGCCGAGGTTTGTTGGTGTCTCTTTTTGGGAAAAAGCTCGCGAAGGCTTCTTCGAGCGCCGGCGCAGACCGAGTCGAGAGATCTTCGGTGCTGTGTGACCAGGAAAATCTGCTCAAATTGTGCCGAAAGCTGTCTTCGAAGCCGAGCACCGTGGTCAGCCCCACGTGTCTCTCAGCTCGAAGAAACATGCCGGTGCGAAAGCGTCTCGAGGAGCCGCCCGGGATCGAGGCGGTCGCATGAAAGACGCTCAGGCAAAACACCTCCTGCATCCGGGGTGGGCTTATCGTATCTTGTCGAATCCAAGGGATCTCTTCGCCCGATTCCGCCACGAGGGGCGCGGGCGGCTCGGCGCACTGGGATCGGGGTGTCTTCCAGGCGAACCCCAGCTCAACCTCGGCGTCATCTTTCGAGCTGTTCGCGACCACGATCTCGAACTCGGCCACGACAGCTCCGCTGGCGGTCAAAGTGAGCTGGGTGCTGCGCTCTTCGACTCCGGTCGTTTCGCTCACGAGCACCGCAGGGCCCGAGAGCCTTCGGGGTTCGATAAGAGCGTTCCACGGTGACTCGGAGGGCACTTTTTCATCGGCGAGCTTTTCAATTTCGGGCTCGTCTCCAGGAGTTGCCGGTCTCCCAGGGCTCGAGCCATCAAGAGCGCAGACGCCACCGCAGGCGCAAAATGCAAACATTGCCCAAAACAAAGGCAAAATGAGTTTCATAAAATCTTATTCTCCTCTTTTTTGAAATTCTATCGTACCAAAAGCACCCAAGGCATATTAACCTAATTTTTAGATCGTGAGCCGTGCGGCTCAAAAAAGGAGCCGCTGCAAGGAGCAGCCAAAACCATCATGAGGATCCCGCGTCTTTATCAACACATGCTTTGGCTGGCCGTGGCCGGGATCGCGCTCGCCGCTTCGGCCGGTTGCGAGCCGAGCGGATACAAAATTTCACTGCTGACCTACGACCCCGAAAGCGACGACTACGGCATCCGCATCAAGAGGGTCGAGACCCTCGAGAACATCGACAGGCTCGACGGCAGCGCCACGGTCCTGCGCGGCTCGGCTTCCCTGAAGCTGGACTATACCACCGGATATCTCGAATGGAGACAGCCGCCACGCAGCGTCGCGTTCGACTGGTTCGAATCCGACGGCGTGATCATCCCAGCGGATTTCGACTCCCTGGCCATGATATCCATCTACTACAGTATCGAGCTGTCGAAATTGTTCTTTGAGGACCTGGGCTTTAAAAGCAAAATTTTAGAAAAGATGCCGACCTATTATTGGCCCTCCTTCGACATCGTGGACGAAAACGGCCCAAAGAGCCAAAAAGACAACGCCTTTTACCTGTATCTCTCTCCGAAAGAGCGCAGCTTTTTCATCTTGCCTTTCGAACAGATGCAGTGGATCCCGATGGCGCTGAACACGGGGATCATCACCCATGAGTACTCACACGCGGTGTTCGACGTGCTCGTCTGGGATCGCAACCGGCAGATTCAGGATCAGATGGTCCCCTCGGCCTCCAACTTCGTCTACGCGCTCAACGAAGGCTGGGCCGACTTTGTTGCTGTGGCGCGCACCGGTGACCCTGACTTTATAAGTCACTCGATCCCCAAGGGGCTCTTCGTCGATTTTAGAGGATCCGATGTGGTTCGCGATGCCTCGATGCCGCTAAACTACACCGCCTATCTCGACCAAGAAGCCCGCCAGACGCCCCCACAATCTTTTGATCCCTACGGCATCGGCGCCTTTGTCTCTGCCTTAATGTATTCCTTTGAAAATCGCATCGATACTTCCGAAATAACTACAAATAACATCCCATCACTCGAGGCTCGGGTGCACGTCGGGACCTGGTTTGTCCAAGCGCTCGATGATATGGGCGAGAACCTGACGGCGGATTTCGAGCTCTACGATTTCTTCAGCTTTTTCTTGACGCGCATCGACAGCCAGACCGCCAGGACCGACTTCTGCGATCTCCTTTTCGACCGCTACAGCCTGTACTACGAAGAGGTCCGAGGATGCCCGTAAAGAGATTTTTGCTTTTGTGTATCATGGCGGCGCTCATGGCCCCCGGTGCCGCGAGTGCCCAAGAGCCCACGACGGACACGACGGTCGACAGGTCGGTCGCCTGGTTTCCGGGCTTGGCGCTGGCCGTACAAGCCGGCTCGGCCTGGCTCGAGACCGCGACCAGCGACGAATTCAGGATCAAACCGACCATCGGCGGCCAACTAATGCTGGACGTCTTGAGCACGAGGCAGCACGTGGTGGTCCTCGATCTGGGCTACGTTTTCCTTTTTGGAACGGATCACACCGGAACCCGGGAGGTCTCGGTGAGCACATCCTACCATCGAATCCACGCGACCTTGGGGTACGATTTTCGCTACAAGGTGCTCATTGTCGGTGGGCGACTCGGTGCAGCCGGGATGATGTTCAAGACGGTCACCGAGCTGTGGAAGTCGAGCCATGAGGTCATCGGCGGACAGCTGGTGTTTAACGACGGCCAGATTATCGGCTTTCGCAAAGACATCGGCATCGACTTCGGCTTGATGGGACGCGTGGAGCTCGGTCTCGACCTGACCCGGCTCTTGGGAGGTCCGAGCTCGGTGGCGGAGCTGCGATTGCGAGCCGATCTGGTAAGGCGGGGGGAACGGGAAGAATACTTCGCCGGGTTGGTGATGGTCTTCCGACCGACGAGTCTCTTTTAGTTTACATAATATACCTTCTGCGAACTCGCAGCCCAAAAGCATTTGTTCTCTCGTTTCACCCCAACCGACGGTTTTTTCTTGGAAAGCTCGCGTAATCTTTAAAGGAAAAGCCTCAAAAAGGACAAGATCCCACCGGGGCGCGCGGCGCCGCTCGTTCGACAGCCGCACCCATCGCTCGACGCGGTCGGCTCTGCGTTGACGCCGCCTTCACCTTCGCCTTCTCCTTCGCCCTCACCTTGACCGTCATCACCTTCACCTTCACCTTCGCCTCCGGTGTCGACGTCATCTTCGGGCTCTTCTTCGCACACCTCGCCGGGACCGTCTTTTTTGGCCGTGCAGACGTAGCGACCGCTGACGTCGCCGGACGAGCAGACCGTCCCCTCGGGGCAATCGGCGTCTTTCAAGCACCGCAAGGTGCAAAAAGAGCCCCCGTTTACATCGTCCAGCCCGTCGCACTTGCCCTTGCCCTCGGGAATCCCCGGAGGCGAGGAGCAAAACTCCGGATCGTCTTGTGTGACGGCGCAACAGCTCGGCGCGCAGATGCCGTGCTCACCGTCCGAGAAACCGTCGATGAACCGGCATTTGGTTCCCTCGGGGCAGCACGAATATCCGGTGCCGCAGGGTTGCCCCCACTCCTCGACGGTCACGGCATCGCAGCGCCCGCACTTTTCGAGGCCGAGGCTCTGTCCAGTGAATTTTTCGAAGGCATCGTTGAGCCAATCGCAAAACGCGAGCAGGTTCACGCTATAGGCGCCTGAGGTGGCGGAGCAGTTTTGCGTCTGGCCAAACGACGTGACACCCGTCAGCGTCCATTCGCCGCCCTGCTCGGTGAACAAAGGGCCGCCCGAGTCACCCTGGCAGGTGTTCGAGGGGCTCCCCGTTTCGATGTTCGTCAGCTGGATGTCCAAAAGGCTCGTGTCTCCCTTGCGGTGGATCCCAGCGCCGATGCCCCCTGTCGCTGAGGCGCCGTAGCCCACGATAATCCCCTTGTCGTTCTGCTTGGGCAGAGGGAAATCTCGAATCGGATAGATGGGCAGGTCGGTAATCTCCTTGTCGAGGTAAAGCATGGAGAGATCGCCCGTGCCGGAGTAAAGGTCTCCGGTCCAGGTGGGATGGGTCACTATCTTTTCAGCCCTGGCGATGACCACTCCGGCCATCGCGTTGGGCCCTTTTACGATCGAGACGCGCCCGGGATTTTTTGTAAAGTCGGTGTTGCTCTCCTGATTCTTGACACAGTGCCCGGCGCTGAGGACGACCCTGGGGTGGATGAGCGTGCCCGTGCACAGCCCCCCCCAGATGCCTCCGGCGCGAATGGCCACGACCCCGGTCCACTCTGTAAAACCCGTCTTCTCCCCGTTGACGATACTCGACTCGGGTTGCCACGCCGAAGTGGAATCCAGGTCGAACTCGTCATCGACCTCGCAGGAGGTAAAGATCATCGCGCACGAAGCAACAACAGCAATGAGAACTGCTCGCATCCACTCTTCCTTTCTCTGGCGCTTTCACCGAAAGACATTTCCTCGCAGCCTTCGTGTCCATCAAACACGAAAATAGACGTTTGTTTTTTTACTTTGAAATTGAAGATGATCAAACAGCGAGGCCACTTCGATTCTTTGTCTCCTTTTTTTGACTTTTTGAGATCTCGTGTGATGATTGGTACGTATATGTAGGAGAAAAGAATGGCGAGGAACTCGGCCTCGAAAAATTCGGCCCACGAAATCGATCCCCAAGCCCACGCGGAGCCTTGGGAAGACGAGATCCCGGACAAGGCGCACGAGATCCTCGGAGTCATCTTTGCGCTGACCGCGCTGTTTGGGCTCTTGAGCTTGGTCTCCTACGACGGCCTCGATGCCTCTGGAGCGCCCATATCCGGGGGAAACATCGTCGGCGTGGCCGGCGAGTGGACCGCTTACGTTCTCGTCTCGATCCTCGGCGTCACGGCCTACCTTTTGGACATCTTCGTCTGGCTTGGAGCCGCGTGTCTGTTCGTTCCACGACTCGGCCGCGTCAAAAAGGGAACGGTGCTGGGGACCCTGGTCATCGCCTTGTTGTCTTCCGTCGCCCTGCACACCGCGCTTCGCCCCGAGAGGATCTACGGCGGCCACACGCCGGGTGGGTTCATCGGCGAGATCCTCGGCGAGCTGTCAATCTCGGTGGTCTCGACGACGGGGACCTACATGCTGACGATCGGCAGCATCATCGTGGTCTTGCTCGCCATCACCGATATCTCGATCGCCTTGGTCCTTCGGGCCATCGCCTCGAGCCTCGCGGACGGCGGCCGGTTCGCAGCCGCCTGGCTACTTCGGGTGATTGAGCTGTGGCGCCGGGAGAACGGGGATCTATCGGCTGACGAATCTGACCTGGACCAGCCGACGAAGAAACCCCGAGCGAAAGCGCTCAAGGCCCCCACCGAGGAAGAATCGCCCGAGGGCGACAGGCTCTTCGAGCAGCACGAGGAAAAGCCGGCCCCAAATCCCTTTGAGCCTCGGATCGTAAAAAAACGCCCCGCCGACGCGTCAGCCAAGAAGCCCCCCGCCGACTTGAATATCGACGCATCACCGGTTCGGGGGAGCTTTCAGCTCCCGTCGGTCTCCATGCTCGCCACCGCCTTGGGCGGCACATCGGAGCCGGACGTGGACGAGCGGCTCCTCAAGCGCCAAGCCGACAAGCTGATCTCCATCCTCGGCGATTTCAAAATCTACGGCGAAGTCCGGGAGATCCATCCCGGGCCGGTCGTCACCATGTTCGAGTTTCAGCCCCGCTCCGGGACCAAGCTCTCGAAAATCGAAGGGCTCTCCAACGAGCTGGCGATGGCCCTCGAGGTCCTGAAGGTGCGCGTGGTGGCCCCTATCCCTGGAAAAAACGCCGTGGGTTTCGAGCTCCCCAACAGCAAACGCGAGACCGTCTACCTGAGCGAAATGCTCACCGACAGCGGCTTTCTAAACAAGAAGCTCAAACTCCCGATGGCGCTGGGCAAGGACATCGGCGGCACACCCCGGTTCGTCGACCTGTCCAAGATGCCCCACCTGCTCATCGCCGGCACCACCGGCTCGGGTAAATCGGTGTCGCTCAACGCCATGC
>JAABTR010000653.1 GCA_011389755.1 Deltaproteobacteria bacterium
GATCGACGTTCATGATGGCTCACTTGGCCCTTTTTTAGCGCAGCCTCGGGTTCGAAGCCCAACAACGCGCTCGGTGCGCGCGTTTTTCGCTTTTTGTGCGTCGGCCAAGCGTTCCGACCTCTTAGCGGTTTCGCAGATGGGCTCGGACCTCTGGAGCCTCCTTGGCGGCAGTGCCGAAGACGCGCATGCCCAACTTGAGCAGGTCCTTGGTGCTGCGAATCATGGCAGTCGGAGGGTCTCCGACCTCCGGGAATCCGTCGTCGGTCGGGGCCAGGTTTTCCCAGTTGTGAAAGAGGCGTCCCCAGTCGCTCTGCAAGACTTCGTGGACCCTGCGGTTGCCGTTGCGGGGATACCAGTAGAGGTCGTGGTAGGCCACCGATGCCAGGTAGGACCACGGAGCCAGCCAGGTCTTGAGCGACCACTCCAGCGGTTTTTTCAGGCGGCCCCAGTAGATTTGGTGCTGCATCTTGGAGGCGAAGGTCATCTCCTGCATGGGGCCGGCGAACCTCCAGTTTTGGTTGGCGGCTTCTTTGTCTCCGACAATCTCGATGTCCTGGGGATCGCCGCAGCCGAGGCCGAGGTCGTGAGACAGACGGATGAACCGGATGTCGAGAGGATCGAATCCCATCATCTTCGCTGCGACGGCGTCGATGGCGGTCTGATCCGAAGACGCGAGGATCACGTTCTTGACATGGGGATCCATGCATCTGGGACCCGGGCCGTCTCCGGCGAAGGTGCCGTCCATGACAGCGAAGACCCCTTTGTGGATCTTCTTTTGAATCATCAAAAGGTCGACCAGCGTCTCGTGGATCACCGGATGCGTCCAGTGCCGGTGCTCGTTGAGCAGCCCGCCGAAGGCGTTCTTCATGGCGCCGGTGGTGGTGGTGAAGACGTGGGTCTTGGTGGTCGGCAGATGGATGATGTTCTCGCCGATGAATCGCTTGGGTATGCTGAATCCCTTGGGGTAGACGTCGCCGAGCACCAAGAACTTGTCGGCCAGGTCGCCGACCGCTTCACGGATCGGTATCCACTCTTCGTCTTCGTACAGGTGCACGTTGCGAAGACCGTAGTGTTCGACCACGTTGAGCTGCTTGTTCTCTTTTTCGCCCAGGTGCGCGTCGATGACGACCGTGCGGTTGTGGCAGCCGTGGATCAGGTTGGGATCGTAGCCGTCGTCGAGCATCCCCTTGATGACGCCGTCCAGCTGCCAGGGTGTGGTGGAGCTCGACGGATAAAAAAAGTGCCAGCTGATATTGATTTTTAAAGCGGTGTCCGCTGTTTTATCGATGACATCCTGGTAACCCGCCAGGTTCATCAGCTCGTGGTAGTCACTGCGCACGGTCGCCGGTGTGGTGGTCAGGACCGCAACTTTGGATTTCGCCATCTGCAAACCCCTTTTGCTCGCAAAAAGTATCCATTCGTTCTGGGCTCTTGCCCAAAACGCTCAGAGCTTACCACTTGTCAAAGCATTGCGCCATCTTCCCCCCGGGAGGTGATGGGGTGCTTTTTTCGCAGCTTGCGAGCGAGCGCGACAAATCGGGCCACGTCACTCGGCGGGACCGCGAGCTGCGCCCGTTCGAGGACCGCGAGCGCTTCGTCGGTCCTGCCGTTCTCCGAGAGCACGACCGCCATGTCCCAGTAAGGGTCGGCCCAAGCCGGCTTGAGGGAAATCGCCCGCTCGAGCTCTTCGATGCCTTCGTCGAGACGGTCTTGTCTCGCCAGGCACAGGCCCAGGCCCTTGTGGGCGTAAGCGTGGTCCGGGGCCAGCTGGAGGGCGCGGCGGCAGAACTGCTCGGCCTGCGCGTATCGCTCTTCGAAGAAGTAGACAAAGCCCCCGAGGTCTAAAGCCCGCAGGTTGTCCGGCTGGGTTTCGAGCACCTTATGGATGAGCCGCCGGGCCTGCTCGAATCGTTTCTCTCGAGCCGCGGCCGTGGCCTGGTTCAAAAGATCTTGGATCTGGGTGTGTCGTGTCATGTCAGCCCCTTGTCGGGTGTGCGGGGCCCAAACGATTCGCTCCTTGATATTCAAGGCCGCTTCGAAAAGAACATCTTGAGCTCCGCAGGGATTTCATCATAGCACGGCCGCGGCTGTCTTCGGATGACGATTTTTAAGTCGCGGATGACTCATCACGCGGCGATGGGGCTGGGACGGAGCGGATCGTCGGGCTCCGTTTCGATTTCGGCTTCGAGGCCCAAGAGCTGAAAAGCCAAGCCGATGCGGTCAACGGCCCGCGAGAACGCCTCGTTGAGCGGCATGAGCGCCGAGCCCAGGTGAGGATCGATGCCTCGCAGCTCGCTGGCGACGTCCGTCATGAAAGGGATCTCGGCACCTTGCGCGACCAATCTTCTCGCGGTGGCCACCTTGTCGGGTATCAATTTGTTGATGAGACGGCAGGTGACGAGGGTCGGCCGGTCGTTTTTGTCGCGGATAGCCGTGTAGCCGAACAGCCGACACATGAGCGGCCTATGTGGGTAGATGGCGCAGCGGCCGTGTCCGTACTGCAGTTTGTCGGGAGTATGGAAGAGGCACGTTCGTCCTTGGGCGCTGTGGGCGGCCTCCAGCCACCTGTCGAGCTGACCCGACCTGAAAAATTCCAGCGCAACGGGCAGCAGCTCGAGCACTGAGGCTTCGACGTTGGCGCTCTGGCAGCAGGCTCCGCACCCGGGAGGGCAGCGGATGTCGCCGAGACATTGGACGCGCAAGATGCGGGAGTCCACAGCGGCGTAAAGAGCCGTGACCCGCTCGATGCAATCGTCGCTCATTTTGTTCTCTTTTACCTCACCACCGGCGGCGGAAACGATAGCAGCCGGTCTCTTTGGGGGTTGCCTTTTTGTTTTTTTTGGGGGCGCCGGACGGCGCCAGGCTCATTGAGACGAGCCCGCTAGAAGCGGATGCGCAGCCCTCCCGGCGCGGCGGTGACTTGCGGCTCACCGGGGTCTTCGTCGTCGCTGAGGATGCCCATCACGATGAGCGCGGCGCCCGCGACCACAAAAACGCCGCCCGCCACATAGCCTCCGACGGCCAGTCCTCGGTCCCTTGGGAGTATATCGGTTTTGTAGTCCTGCTGCTTTTTGGAGCTGGTGGCGTTTTGGTAGGACTCATAGTCGGATGCGTACTTGGCGTTGAACCCGATGCCCATGCCCACGAGCCCAAGCCCCACCACGCTCGATCCGACGCCGCTCCAAAACAGAATTTTGGATCTCGAGCTGGGTTCGCGAGCCGGGGAAACCGAGCCCTCCTGCTCCCATTTTGTGTGATCGGACCCTTCTTCGGTGGATGCCTGCTCGGGCTCGGCCTCGACCGCCTCTGTCTCGAGAAGAATAGTCACCGTGCCTCGTCCGGGGACGGTGAGGCGCCTCTCGACGAGCACCTGATCGCCCATTTTGATGGTCACCGTGTGTTTTTGAGCGGCCACGCGGATGGGGTCTTCGAGGGGGACGGTGCCCCAGAGCTCATCATCTACAAAGACTTGGGCACCACTTGGGGCCGTGGGATCGACCTCTATGACCCCGACGATGGGGCGCAAGCGATCCAGCTCTTGCAAGACGACCTCGCGGCGCCCCTCGGGGACCTCATCGCCGCCGCCGACGAGGTAGCGTTCGAAGGCCGCCACCGCGCGCCCGTAGCGCTTTGCCGACGCTTCGCTCTGAGCGATGTTGAACCAGAGCTTCCAGGACGGTTTCAGCTTGTAGGCCTCGCGGAAGGCGCTCGAAGCTTCTAAGAAACGGCTGTTTCTAAAGAGCTCCACGCCCTCTTTGTATCTCTCGACGTGGGAGCCTTGCTCGTTGCACAGCCCGAGACGCGGAGAGATAGAGACGACGAGACAGAGAATCAATGAGATGATCGAAGCATTTTTTAAATTTGACGAAGTCATCACCGACCTTTGCTCTTCGCGGCGGGACCCCTGATAGTCTAAAAAAGTCTGACGGCCGCGCACGAAATGCCTTGGTGCTCAAAAGCAACGAGAAAGTATCACACAGCCGCTCCGCGCTGTCCACTGCGCTGCGAGCGACTGCCCTGGTGACCGCTTCGAGGCGGGGCCGTCACCTACACCGGCCCGTCGATCCTCTGCAGATCGAGCCCGCCGGGGTACATGTAGGAGGTGTATCTCCCTATCCCATAGACGGTGAGCCCGAAGTAGCCGGCCGACTCGATATAGTGGATGCCGCCGGTTATTTCGAGATTTGTCCGAACATAATCGTCGTTGATGTCAACCGTGTCCCCCGCGATTGGAAAGGAATCCAAGGCGG
>JAABTR010000654.1 GCA_011389755.1 Deltaproteobacteria bacterium
AATGCTCTCGACCAGAGTGTTTTGTTGCATAAAAAGCATATCGAGGAAGCCTCTCGCTCCGTACTAAACATCAAAAAAGATGTGGCTGGTCTGTCGTCACGAGTGGATCGGGGCGACAAAGACCGCAAACTCCTCGCGACGCGCATCGATACGTGCAGCCAGAGCATCGCCGATTTCAGCGCTCGCGTCGTTCGCAGCGAGAAGGCCGGCAAGCTCCTCGACGAGCGTATCCAAGGGTGCAACGCAAACATAGCGAACCTCAGGGAATCCCTCGACGCCACGACGAGAGAGCTCGGCCTGCTGAGAGACAGCGCCCAAACGATGAAGGCCTGGCTCTTCGTCCAAGGGGCGGCGATCGCCGCGGTCGCCTTCGGTGCGGCGCATTATTTGAGGTGAATCATGAACCCAAAGCTCAGAAAATTCGTGCAAGACACCGAGCGCGCCCGCTCGGGCCGCATGCGCGGTCTCAAAGATCTTTTCTCACGCCCGCTCACGGCCCGGGACTGGCTGGACAGCGCCGTGGTAGGCGGCGCCACCTTGGAGGACATCCTCGACGGCACCGACGCTGACCTGGATCCGGCCGTGGTGGAGGCGTTTGCACGGCAATACCCGAACGCGGAGAGCTTCACCGAGACCGCGCGCGGGCTCGCCGACGATCCCGAAGCGCTGCGCGGCCTCATAAGCGGTGTCAAGGGCAAGCTGTTCGAGATGAAGTACGTCGATTACCTCAACGGCGGCGCGCTGCCGTCCGGCTACACCGCGGCCTTGGCCGACAGCCCCACCCAGGCCGGCTTCGACGTGGTGGTCCGCGACGGCGCGGGGAACATCGCGCAGCAGCTCCAGCTCAAGGCCTCCGCCGACGCCGACTACATCCGCGAGGCCATCGAGCGCTACCCCGACTTCGTCGTGGTGGTGCCCACCGACGTGTTCGCCGAGCTCGCCCAAAACCCCGAGCTCGCAGGTCACCTCATCGACGGCGGCATGGAGCTGAGCGAGATGGAAGCCGGCGTGGGGGCCGCCGCCGATATGGCGAGCGGCTCCGGCGGGCTCGACGTCTTTCCCGAGGTGGCGTTTTTGTTTGTGGCCGCGTCCGCCGCGGTCTCGCTCGCCCGCGGGCAGGAGACCGAGCAGGTGCTCGCCAGTGCGGGGCGGCGCGGCGCCAAGGTGGCCGTCTCTGGCGCGGCGGGCGGGCTGGCCGCCTTTGCCATCGACCCCTTCGTCGGACTCCCGGTCTCCATCGGAGCGAGCCTGCTGATGAGCAAGGCGCAGGCGACCAAGGACACCGCAGCGAACTGCGAAGAGCGCAGCGTTCGGATAAAGCGCATCGAAAAAAGCCTCTTCAAGAGCGAGCGGGACGGCAAGGTTCGCTACTTGCCGCCCGGCCGGCTCCGGCTTCTCGGCGATTGATCCCACATGGGAGGTGAGGCATGGCCGATTTGCAAACCTTGGAGTGGGGGAGGGCGAAAGCGCCGGACGGGCTTTCAAAACGGGATGTCATCGTCGTCTGGGCCGAAGGCGTGAGCCTCGGCTCGCGAACCGGCCATCGGGCAGATCTCGTCGTCTTCGCCAAAAACGTTGAACGGAACGTCCGGTGTGATGTCCGCCATGGTGATGCGTTCGTGGTCATCCCAGTCGATGAAGTCTATATCTTCGAATGCTTCGCTCTCATCGTGTCCACGGTTGTTCTTGGGGTCTCTCATCGCGATCTCCTCCTCGTGTGTTTCGCTTCGTGTCCTTTTGGGACGCCAAACTGAGGAAAAATCTGACACTCGCACGATCGCTTTTCCTCAGACAAAGCATCGACTATGCTGTTTTTTCATCGAAACGGAGGATCCCATGAGGTTGAGGTTGACCCCAAAACAGCTCGAGCGCGCCCCGAGCGAAGAGGAGTACTCGAAGGCCGTGGAAGAGTGGGTTTTGTGCGATGCGGCACAGGCGGAAGATTTTTACGCCCAAACACTCTTTCCCCTGTCGTGCGCGCGCATCGCCGCGAAGACCTCGCAGAAAAAGCGGAGGGAGCTGCTCTTCGTACCTGTGGGCACCCAGCCTTTTGCGCCGATCCTCGCCGTGTTGGGCACCCCCGCCGACTGCGTGGCGCTGCTCGAGTCGAAGCAGGCCCAGCAGTATGGCGATCAGGTGGAGGCTGCTCTTCGTGAGGTCACGGACGCGACCTTTGTGCACGTGACCATCTCACCCTCGGACGTGGTGGATATCGCCCAGGCGATGAAGGCGGTCTGGGAAACCCGGGGCCTGCCGAGCGGCGAGGCCGTGGCGGCGGACATCACCGGCGGGCGCAAGCCCACCACCGCGGCGGTGGCCGGCGTGGGCAGCAGCTTCGGCTGGGATCTGTTCTACGTGGAGGGCAAGCAGGTGCGGACACATGGCGGATACAGCCACTCCGAGCGCATCGTACGTCTCGCGAACGTGCTGGACGTCTTCGGCCGCGTGAAGCGCGAGCGCGCCCTTGATTTATTGGCGGCGGGGGCGTGCGCAGCCGCCGCCGGGCAGCTCGAAGCCATCGTGGAAGAAAGCGGCGCCTCGGCTCGGGACGAAGGTCTCTTGGCGTTCGCCCGCGCAGCCCGCGCCTTTCGCCGATGCGAGACCGGCGACCTCGCTGTGGCGCTGGAGGCTTGCGGCCAGACCCTCGAGCTGGACGAATGCGTCTTCGAGATGATCGACGCCGCCCGGTCCGCACGGGATCAGGAGTCGGCCTCGGCCAGGGCCGGCCTGTTCGCCTTGGCCGCAGCCGCGCTCGGGCAGGAGGGTTGGCCCCACGAGTCGGCGGCGGCGCTTTGCCGCGCCCTCGAAAACCTGGAGGCGCCCAAAGCGGGCGATGCTGAGACCTCGGCCGACGCGCTGCTTCGCGATCCTCGGCTCGGCCTCTGGGAACAGGCGCTCGCAGCTTTGGATGGGACTGTGGGGCGTGGCCTGCAAGAACGCGTCGAGTCGTTGCGATGACGTGGGCCAGGCCGTCAAAACAATGGCCAGTGGAGTTGGACCTGTCGTACCGGGGCATCCTGGCGGCGCTCCAGGCAGAGCTCGCGAGCCTGTCTCCGGTCAAGGTCACCTTCGCCGAGATTCGGAGCCTGGGCGGTGCGCTTCGGGGCCACGAGCTCTTCGCGGCCGTGCCCGCAGCCCAATCGAAAAAGAAGCTCGACCCCTCCTGCGAAGGTTGGAACCTCGCCGGGCAGCGGCGAAAGGATCGGAGTTATCCCTGGAAGGGGTCGATCCTGTCGGTGGATCCGGCCGACGGCACCGTCGTGTTCGAGGTCGACGGGCAAAGCTTCGTTCCAACGAAAGGCGAGGCGTACCTCTACGAACCCGACTTCCAGGGCGAGTTTCGAAAGTGGGCCTTTGAAAGGGCTGAGCAGCGTCAAGCCGACGATGGGATCGCCGCGCTCGACATGCTCAAAGAGCTCTCGAGCAAAACCTTGCCTCCCCTCCCGTCGCGGTGCGCCGATCGCGACGAGGCCCTGCGGCCGGCTCAGAGGATGGCGCTTTTGCGAGCGGGGGGGGCGCTTTCGCTGGTTTGGGGGCCGCCCGGGACCGGCAAGACGTTCACCCTGGGGGCGATCATCACCGCCCTGATTCAAAGGGGCGAGCGCGCGCTCGTGCTCGCGCCCACCAACAACAGCGCCGACGAGATCGTGCTGGCGGTGGATGATGCCCTGAAAAGGACAGGCAAAGCTGCCCCCGAAGGCACAGTGGTGAGGACGGGGCACCCGGTCTCGAAGGAGCTCGAGAGCCGCGGGCACTTGCTCGCCTGGACCCAGGTCCTCGCGCAGTATGCCGATGAGCTGCGCGCGCTCACCGCCGAGGCGAGCCGACTGTATGCTGCTGTGGCGCGCGCCTCGGGGCGCGAGGCCGACGCTTTGCGCCTTCAGGCGGCAGAGGTAAAAAGACGCCTCAAAAAGACGAGGACTGACAGAGCCCAGGCGCTGTGGGATCTGACCCTAGAGGCCCAGGTGATCGTGGGGACGCTCCACTCTTGTTTTTTTCATATCGACATTCTCGACGCGTTTTTTAGGCAGGGGCGCGGCGCCAAGACGCTGATCTTCGACGAGGCCTCCATGATCTCCCGCTACCTCGTCCTGCCATTTTTAGAGCGCCGCCCGGACCGGCTCATCGTGGCGGGCGACATCAGACAATTTGGCCCCATCCGGCGCGACGGGAATAAACTCGACGACAACTCGCGCTACTGGATAGGTCAAAACCTGTTCCACCTGTTGGGCGTTACA
>JAABTR010000655.1 GCA_011389755.1 Deltaproteobacteria bacterium
GGGTCGCCCTTTCAGGGCTGTCTCCACATCATCTTACAAACTTTGTTCAATCCTGAATGTGACTAAGAGACAGTTTTTCAAAAGGGGGAAATCGGCTGTTGCGAGGCGGAATTTTTCCGGCACCCTTTTTCAAAGGGCGAAATCGGCGTTGCACTACTTTGTCGCGTTCAGCTCCCGAAGGTGCTCGAGGATTTGCAAGAACTGTTCGCTCACGGTCTGGAGATCGGCGGCGAGCTCTCGGATCTCTGAGGCGGTCTCGGCGCGGTGCTCGGCGGCGTCGTCGCAGGTGAGGTCGTCGGCGAGCTCCCGCATGGAAGGGACGGCGGTGGAGAGCACTGTTGTCGGCGTGGTCAGCTGGCGAACGATCCAGTTGACGGTCACCTGCGGCGCGACCGGGTCCGCGATGTAGGAGGGCAACGGAGTGCTCCCGCTGTCTCCGGTGGCGCCGGCCCGGATGAGGCGCAGCGTTTTGTAGGCCTGCCTTCCGACGAAGTCGAGGTAGCGGGTCGTCTCGTGGTCGGTCTTGGACAGCTCCACGGCGATGGCTGCCCAGGGGCGCGACCAGCGCCCTATGGGGACCGTGTACAAAAATCGCGTGTTGTACCGGACCGGGCAGGAGCGGGTCTTGTGCAGCTCGGGCACGCAGCCCTCTTCGTTTTCTTGGACGACCTTGGGCTCTTCGGGATCACCTCTCTCGTCGAAGAGGTAGATCGCCGCGGCGGTCACCTGAGGGGAGCGCAGCATCTCCTGCGCGGCCTGGGTGAGCAGCTCATCGAGGTTGAGCTCCGTGTGGAGGCGGCGGTCGATGTCGAGCAGCTCGGATTTCAGGTCGAGGTGGCGGCGCAGGGTCATCGCCGATTCCCGCTGCGCCAGGGCGTTTTTCAAGGTGATGAGGAGATCGTCGCCCCACGGCTTGACGAGCTTGAAGGCGCCGTGAGGCCCCAAGGCGGTCTCGAGGACCTCATCGCCGTCGAAGGCGGTCAAGATGATGCGGACCATGTTCGGGTAGCGCACGGCGCATTGTTTGAGCAGCCGCAGACCATCGACGCCCGGCATGCGAACGTCGGAGATGATGGCCGCGAAATCCTTGGTCTGAAGATTGGCCAGAGCCTGCTCGGCGCTCATCACCGCCGTGACATTGAAGTGGTCTGACAGCTCGGCCTGCAGGGCGGATAGGACCCCCGGATCGTCGTCGACGATGAGTATTTTTTCGCAAGGAGATTCCATCCGTTTTCGCTTTCGTAGAACGACCGCCGTTGATGACGCAGCCGCGTAAGCGCGGTTAGGTTATAGGGTAGCAGCCTCGAAGGTGATTTCAAATCGGGCCCCGCCAAGGTGGGAACGGCCGACGGTGATGAGGGCGCCGTCTTGCTCCAGGTGGCGACGCACCACCGCGAGTCCCAGGCCGGAGCCTTGAGTGCGCGTGGTGAAGAAGGGCTCGAAGATGCGCTCTCGAAGAGCCTCGGGGACTCCCGGGCCGCTGTCCGAGATAGTCAGGGTGAGTTTTTTGGGGCCCGGGCGCGTCGCTGCGATGTGGACACCGCCTCCGGGGCCGGCGGCGTGCAAGGCGTTATCGATGAGATTGATGAGCACGTGTTGAATGTTTTCCGGACGGCCGATGATGTGGGGTAGCTGCGTGTCTAGCTGCAGCTCGACGCGGCAGTCTTCGAGCCTTTGAGATAAAAGGGTCAAGGCGGCGTCGAGCTGTTCGCGAAGATCGAACTTGGTCGCCGGAACGTCTGATGGTCGCGAGGTTTTGTAGACGCGGCGCAGCTCCAGGATGGTGATCCGAAGACGGTCCAGGGAGCTTTTGAGCAGATCCATCATCCGGGATGACTCGTCGGTTTGTTTCGGAGCGAAGATTTTTTCGAGGCGCCTGGCCGCTCCCACAGCGGCGGCCAGCGGGTTGTTGAGCTGGTGGGTGAGCTCCGCGGTGATCTCGCCGATGGCGGCCAGCTCGGAGGCCCGGGAGAGTTTTTGGGTCATCTCGGCGAGCTGGGAGTTTTGAGATTTGAGCCGGTCCTTCGCGGTCGTCAGCTCGCGGGACTGCTCCTCGAGGCGAACGAAGGCGCGCCGCAGCTCCTTGTGTTTGTTGATGAGTTCGCTCTGCAGCCGGTGCTGGTCGGTGCGGTCTGTCATCAGGCACAAGGCCATCCGCCGTCCGGCCATGGTGCCGGCGTAGGAGACGCGCATCTCCACGACGACGTCTCCGCGGCCTGTGGTGCTCACGCGAACGTCCTCATAGTGCCCCGGGCGTTCCAAGAGCTCGAGGCTCAGCTCCTTGACCGACCAATCGTCTCCCCGGCGGTGCCCTGCGAGCTCGTCGATATGTCGGCCCACGAGCGCGCACTTTGGGGCACCGAACAAAGCCTCGACCGGCTTGCCCGCTCGGGCGATGCGCCCAGAGTCGATCTCTACGAGAAACCAGGGCCCGGGGACCAGCTCGAGCCCGAGGAGCTTGCGGCGGCGCAGGCGCAGGCGCGGCAGGTGTCCAAAGCGATGGAGAGCTGTGCGTCGGTTCTTCGGCATGTCCTCGAAAACGTTTTTTTGCCTCAAGATAAAGGTATCGTCAAAACGCGCGGCAACTTAAACGGCTTTGTGGCGGCGCCCTGGAGCCACCGGCAAAGAAGAATTAGTTTTCAAGAAACTGGCGCTTTTCTGACCTTCTGAGGCCCCCGTGACCCACCTGGGCTATGTTGCCTCTTTGCCACATTGGAGAGCATCTGCTTTAGACAGTTATACTAAAATATTCCTATAAGGGTGAAAATCAGGGCCGATTTGTAGACAAAAAAGGATATTTTTCGGATCCAGGTGGGGTTTTCGTGACCCACTGGGCTATATGCGCTGCCGGGCGAATCGGGTCTTTTGTCTACCGGAAGGCCGCCAGAATCACGGAGGGATTTCGTTCTTTCGGCGGAAAATTACGGTGTCCCGGTAAGTTGGCATTTGTTTTGCTTGGTTTCTCCGGTGCGCCAAGAGCTTCCACATGCACGAGAGACCGACGGAGGATCGCAATGACAGACCACGCGCAGGCTTTTTGCTCGGAGATAATCGGAAACGCCAAGCCGCTCGAGGCGGTTTTGAGGCGCGCACAGCGGGTCGCGGCTACGGACTGCACCGTGCTCGTCACCGGAGAGACCGGGACCGGCAAGGAGCTCCTGGCCCGGGCGCTTCACCGAGCAAGCACAAGAGCCAATGGGCCTTTCGTGGCGGTCAACTGCGCGGCCATGTCCAAGGATCTGCTCGAGAGCGAGCTGTTCGGTCACATTCAAGGCGCCTTCACCACAGCCGTGCGGAATCGCGAGGGGCGTTTTCAGGCCGCGGACGGCGGCACCATCTTCCTCGATGAGGTCGGCGAGCTGCCCCTCGACCTGCAGGCCAAGCTCCTGCGCGTCCTCCAGTTCAAAGAGTTCTCCTTGGTCGGCGATTCCAAGGTGCGCAAAGTGGACGTCCGCATCATCGCGGCTACCAATGCTGAGCTTCAAGACATGGTCAAAGAGGGCCTGTTTCGCCAGGATCTCTTCTACCGGCTCAACGTGGTGCAGCTGCGCTTGCCGCCTCTGCGGGATCGCGCCTGTGACATCGAGGAGCTCGCGGAGCACTTCATAGACAAGATGAACCGCCGCTATGGGCGCGAGGTCGAGGGTATCTCAGCCGAGGCTATGAACAAGCTGCGGCGCCACCTTTGGCCGGGCAACATCCGGGAGCTGGAGAACGCCGTCGAGCACGCGGTCCTCATGGCCCTGGGAGAGGAGATCGACGCCGAGGATCTCCCCCTGCTGGAGGAGGAGGAGGATCTGGAAGAGATGGGCGATTTTTTCAGGCCCCTGACGGACGACGGGATCGACCTGCAGTCGACCCTGCGCAAGATCGAGGCCCACTACATCCAGCAAGCCCTGGCCCAGACGAGCGGCAACAAGAACCAAGCCGCCAATCTCCTCGGGCTCAACCGAACGACCCTGGTGGAGAAGCTCAAACGCGGCCTGCCCGAAGCCCTCGCAGCCATCGGCTGATCCCCCTTCCCCCTTCCCCCTTCGCCCGTAGCCCTTCGGGCTTCGGGCTTCGGAGGACTTGTCCTCCTTTTCTAAAACCACCATCTAAGTAAGCATTGATAACGAACATCCCCCTTCGCCCGTAGCCCTTTGGGCTTCGGGCTTCGGGCTTCGGAGGACTTGTCCTCTTTCCCTAAAACTACCATCTCAGCATTGATAACGATCATCCTCCGAAGCCTTGG
>JAABTR010000656.1 GCA_011389755.1 Deltaproteobacteria bacterium
CCGCGAAGATGTCTCCGAGATATTTCAGGCGTATCAAAGAGCCGCGGCGCTCACCGGCCAGCTGCTGGCTTTTAGTCGCAAACAAGTCGCTGAACCGAAGGTCGTCGAAATAAATGGAATAATCGAGGGCATTGGGAAAATGCTCCGGCGCATCATGGGCGAAGATCTCAGACTCGTTTTCGAACCCGGCGCTGAGCCGCTCCACCTGATCATCGATCCGAATCAGCTCGAGCAGGTCCTCGTGAATGTCCTCGTCAACGCCAGGGACGCCATGCCCAAAGGCGGCCAAGTCGAGATCATCGCCGGTCATTGCCCGACCGATAAGTTCCGCGCGCTCAAACAAACCGATTATCCCAAAGCCCTGCACTTGTCCGTGAAAGACAACGGCTGCGGCATGAACGAAGAGACCAAAAAGAAGATCTTCGAACCTTTCTTCACGACCAAGGCCGTCGGCAAAGGCACGGGACTCGGTCTGTCCACCGTTTATGGGATCATCAAACAAAACGGAGGACACATCGAGGTGGAGTCGACCGAAGGCGTCGGCACGACCTTCCATATCTATCTTCCTCTCGCAGATCCGGATTTCAACCGAATCGATGCCCCGGTTGAAACCTGGGCTCCCGTGGGATTCGAAAAAATCCTCCTCGTCGAGGACGAAGACAGCGTGAGGCGGGTCGTGCACACGATCCTAAAAAGACAAGGCTATGATGTTCAAGAGACGAGCAACGCCGATGAAGCCCTTAAAATCCTGAGCCGGGAAAATCACCAAATAGATCTGCTCCTCACCGATGTGGTGATGCCGGGCATGAGCGGTCGGACGCTCGCGGAGCAGGTCAAAGCCGAAAACCCTGAGATGCGCGTCGTCTTCATGTCCGGCTACAACGACGAGATCATCGATCACCACGGGCTCGTTCAAAGAGGCGTCCACCTCATTCAAAAACCGTTCGAATCGGTCGGGCTGTGCCTGAAAGTGCGGGAGGCGCTGGACGAAACCGAAGCCCACTCAAAGCTCCGCAAGGTTACAAGCACTCCCCCTCCACCCTTGATATCCCACGACTGATCGCGCACGGGCTTCAAGCGCTCACAGCCGGCGCCTCTTCCTAAAACGCGCTATGCTGCGAGCTACGACAGGCTGCTCCACAGATCGACATAGACCCGATCCTGTCTCGGCACGACCTTTGTCTTCGCAAAAACAGGTGATCGTGTTCCCATGGTTCCCTATACCGTTATACTTTCATAATCTACCTCGAGAACAACAAGGAGAGGCCATGCCGCCTAGGAAAACAAAACCCAAAAGAGATCTAGAGAAGACCTATTCCACAACGCAGTTTGTAGAAAAACTACGGCGTTTGGCCGACGCCTTGGAACAGGGCAAGAGGTTTCGCATACAGATCGCCGGTGAGCGCGTGAGCATTCCGCCGGACGCCCTCTTCAATATCGAGCACGAGAGATCTAAGAGCGCAGAGGAGGTGGAATTTCAGCTCAAGTGGGAACTCGAAGAGAAGGATAAATGAGCTTACGCGTCATGGTGCGGTTGCCTTCCCTGTCCAAGACAGCCCCACCCCTTTCAACGGCCGTCTTTCTTGTGGTCATGTCGGGCTGCACGACCTCCTTCGAGACAAAACCCGAGGGCACCAACAGTACTGACGACGCTTTTCAAACTGACACCCGCGACGAAACCGACTCGGGCAGGCGCACCGACTCAGACACAGGCGTCGACACGGACACCCCGCCCGATTCGAATTCCGGGACCAGCGTCGACACGGACACCCCGCCCGATTCGGGCTCCGAGACCGCCGTGGAAACAGATGCGCCCTCAAACTCGGACTCGGGCACAGGCGTCGACTCGGACACACCTTCGAATTCAGACGTGGACAGCGACACGCTCGGGGAACGCTGCGTCCTAACCGGGACGACAGCCGGCGCGAGCAGCAAGTACGACACCTGGAACAACCCCGACAATTGGGAGGGCGGGATCATCCCGTCGGGAACCCGCGCCGCAGTTGTCGCCGCCACAATCGCAGCGTCCGTCGACAACGACGCCACGCAGAGCTACAGCGGAGGCTTGCTGCTCGAAGAAGGCGCGAGCCTCACCATCGGTTTCACCGCCTTGTGCGCCGCAAATGCCAACGCCCTTGGAACAGGCCCCATCACCCTGCGCGAGGGCTCCGTAATAGTCGGCAGGGCCGGTCTCAAGGGCTACGACTTCTTCCAGGGCATCGTCCTCGAGGGCGACGCCACGATCTGGGCCGGTCAATCGACGGCTAATCACTGGACCGTGGATACCTTTTCAGGAGGCATTCGCGGCGCCGGTGAGTTGACCTACAACGGCGTACTGGGCGCCTGGTTTGTCTTCAACACTGCCAATCCGTCGTGGACCGGGGGATTCCAAACCGGCGATCCCCAAGGTCAGCTTCACAACGTCGAAGCACGAGCCGACGGGTGTTTCGGTACGGGGCATGTATCAATCAACAACAACTGCACCCTCGTCATCGCCTCGGGCCTGTCAGACACCATCGACGACGCGGCCGCGCTGACCCTCAACGGGGCACAATCCAGCGGCGAAGCGGGCAAGCTCGTCTTGAACTCCAGCGAGACCGTCGGAGCCCTCTTCATCGACGATGTGCAACAACCGGCAGGACAGTACACAAACTCACAGAGCTGGCTCAGCGGGGACGGCACGCTCACGGTCTTGACGGGACCTTGAAGATCCTGCCGGGAGGAACGCGCCCCATGGACGGATCTATAGGGGGCGCGCTAGTGTCGTCAAATATCGTCGGTTGCACTGAAAAAAAGCCCCCGAGAGCCGATACTCACGCACCTATCGCCGCCCGAAAACCTTCTCGACCACGGCGAAGTCACCCTCGCTAAACGATCCGGTGCGCACGCAGCGCACGACTCCAGCGGGGGAGACCATCACGTTGACTGGGATTGCGGTCTGGGGCTCGAGCCCAAGCGTCTCGAACCACTCGCCGATGGCGTCCGGCTCGGTGGCCCTCAGAGTATCCGAGAAGGGCCGCTTCGGGCTGCTCTTCATGAAGGCCTCGAGCGCCTCTTTGTCGTCGTCGAGTGAGACAAACAAAACGTCGACCGGCAAGCCGTTTCGCTTGAGCTGGTTTGCGAACCGCTCCACAAAAGGAAACTCATTGAGGCACGGCCCGCACCAGGTGGCCCAGAAATTGACCCAGGTCCAGCGCCCTTTCTGGGGAGCTTGAGCCGCTTTGGCCCCGGCGAGGTCTACCACGGCCGGCAGCTCGAGTTTTTTTTGAGCGTCGCTCACATTGTAGATGTCACACCAATCGGAGGCCGCTAGTGGCGCGGCTGAGGCGCTCTTTTGCGCCACCCTCGAGGGAAAGCGCTGCTTCGGCGGGTGCTCGTCCGGACCGCAGCCCATAGCTGTCGACACGAGCGCGGCCGCAACAAAATGAGACAGCTTTCGCATCACAGCCGACAGTCGATCCAGGCGGTGAACGCGGACCGGTTCAGCTCCTTCGCATCGCAGGGCTGATCTGACCGAGAGCGCCTCCACTGACAAAACTCTTCCTCGAGCTGTGCGAACTCCTCGCCGAGCCACAACAGGCCGATTTCCCGCTCTATCTCGGGATCGTTGAAGACCGACTTGAGATGCCCGAGCACGGCCTCGGCGCGTTTCTGGCTGAGCTCCCGGTTGAACTTCGCGGAGCCTTCCGGAGACGCCCGCGACACCACGAGATAGTACGACGCTCCCCGGCGATCGCCGAACTGAGCCTCGAGCAGTCCACGCGCCCCGTCATCGAGATTCGACTCGGCTTTGTCGAACTGTATGATCGCGGCTCGATCGGCGAGGGGCTTGAACAGGGCGTTGAAGTCGCTGCCCGCCATCGCGGCGAGGTTCTTGGCTTCGAGAGGTTGGCAGCCGCGCCCGCGCCCGCCGCCTTCTTTGACCAGCCCGCACGAGGTGAGCACCCGTTTGAGTATCTTTTTGAGACTCGCCGTGCAGTAACCCTCGTTCGCGGCAGCCGCCACGGCGGTCGGGTCGTCGCTCGTCTCTCCTAGGGACTGCTCGTAGCGCGAGGCCGCAGAGCCGGTCCAGACCCAGACCATGATCGTGGCGAGCGCGAGGACGATCCCTGCGACTGCGTAGTGTTTTACTGCACTGCTCATCGCTCTTCTCCTTGCTCGACGGCCTCGGTCTGCGCCCCGTCGTCCATCGGCTCGTTTTTCCCCGCCGCCGGCTCCTCTTTTA
>JAABTR010000657.1 GCA_011389755.1 Deltaproteobacteria bacterium
CTTGAGGTTACATCACGACGTTGACGGGCTGGTCGTCCACGAGATCCCTTTGGCCCACCACGACGATCTTCTCGCCGGGCTCCACCCCAGAGGTCAACACCACTCGGTCGCCCTGGGTGGCTCCTAAAGTGACGATCCGCTTGCGAGCCACCTCGCCGTCGGTGACGAAGACCGCTTTGGTTTCGCCTTGCTCCACGACCACGTCTTGTTTGGCCACGACGACGTTCTTATGCTCCACGGACGCCACACTCACCGTGGTCGCCATACCGACCAGGATTTCCAGCTCGGGGTTGTTTACGTCGATGCGGACAGTGAACGTTTTCGAGACCGGGTCAGCGGCGGGGATCACGGACTCGACGACCCCGCGCACCTCTTTGTCGAGCGCGTCGATGAGGACGTCGACGCTCTGGCCCTTTTTGACCTTGGCCACCTGGGTTTCGGCGAGATCTGCCTCGACGATAATGTGGCTGTGATCGATGACGCGGAACAGGCGCATCCCCGGCGCCACGTACTCGCCCTTGCTCACGTTCTTTTCGGTTATCACTCCCGAAATCTCAGAGCGGATGGTGCTCTTTGACAGGCTCGAGCGGATGATCTTGAGCTGGGCTTCGGCCTGCACGAGCCGCGAACGGGCTTCGTCGAGCTGCTGATCGCTGACGAGCCTCTCCTCGGCCAAAGATGAGAGGCGGTCAAAGGTCTTCTTTGCCAGGTCGCGGGTGGCTTCGGCCTGCTCGGCCTGGGCGTTCAAGGAAGCAAAGTCGATGCGCGCGAGCACTTGGCCCTTTTTCACCCGGTCGCCCAGGTCGACCCTGAGCTGCTCGAGTCGGCCGGCGATCTCCGCGGAGTAGGTTACGTCGGAGCGAGCCTTGGTCACGCCGGTGGCCTTGACGTATTCGACCAACGTGTCGGGCGAGACGGTCTCGACCTCGATGTTGATCTTTTTCTTTGTTTGCGCGGCATCGATAGCGATCGGTTCCTCGTCGGCCTCCTTGCCGTCCGAGGCTTGCGCGGAGCTCGCGCAAGAGATCGACGACCCTGCGAGCGCAAAGACCAAAGCCGCCAACGCGATATCGCGGATTCGTACTGTCATGGTCGAGTTCCTCGGTTTTTCGTCAGTCATTTTCATGTCCCGTTCGGTTCAACACCGTTAATTAAAAAAGTTGTTACTCTTGTTGCCGATTTTCTTGGCCGAGCACGCCGTGGAAGTAGATCTCGGTGATCGCCTTTTTGATCCCGGCTGCGTCCACCTGGCCTTCTTGTCCGTAGACCACGTTGAAAAACGACGCGATCATGATGCCGTTGAGGGCCGAAGCCAGATGAGCGGCTCCGATGTCCTTGAGCTCACCCGAATCGATCCCCCTCTGAAAAAGTTCGGTCAGCTTCCTCATCTGTTCGCATTTGTGCTGCCTGACCTCCTCGAGGTCCAGACCGCCGGGGCTCTCACCCCTCTCGAGCCTGGGGCTGACGTAGGTGATGTAGAGCTGGTAGAAGTCGAGACGCGAGGCGAGCCTTGTGACCCACATTTCGATGAGCCGGGTGATCACCGAGATCACCGGGCCTGGCCTTGAGATGATGTCGCCGAATTCCGTTTGGTGCTCTGTGAGCCTCTCGTTGAGCAGAGAGCGGAAGAGCGTCTCTTTGTTGTTGAAATACTTGTAGATGGTGCCGACTCCGAACTCGGCCTCCTTGGCGATGTCGGCGACCGAGGTCTCGTGGTAGCCGTTGTGGGCGAAGAGCCGCTCGGCGACGCCGAGAATATCGTCGCGTCGTCGTTGCTCTTCGCGTTCCTTGCGGCTTTGGCTTTCGAACATCGTGGCTCCTTGGGAATGCGGCTTCGGAATACTGAATCAGGATTCTATGTCTGATTCTCCGATCAGCTTACCGGGTTTTTTTCGGAAGTCAATGGCTTACGGAATGAAAATTCCGCATCTGAATGAGGGTTCAGTTCCGTGCGGGCTCTTTTGAGGATTATTGATTTATGAACCGGGGCTGGGGTGCTACTCGATGACGAAGTCGCGGTCAGAGACGTCGATCTCGCTGCCGCTGTATTCCTCGATGCGCACCCGGCACGCGGTGCAGGTGTCTTCGGCGGTGGGGGTCCACGAGAAGCTCGGCCAGCTCGCGTTCGAGGTGTCGAAAGTGGGCGTGATGACGGTGGGCCATGTGTCGCCGCCGTCCTTGGACAGACGGATGGTGACGTCGGTGATCGCATCGTCGGCGTCCCAGGTGATCTCCTGGGCTTGCCCGACGGACCAGGTCTCTCCCCCGTTGGGGCTCAGCACGGTGATCGCGCCGCCTTGGGGCTGCTGGGTCTGCGAGTCGCCGCCGCCGCCGTCATCGTCATCGGTGCAGGCCGGGGCACAAAGAGACAGTGAGGAAATGAGCGCAGCGGTCAAGAGAGTTTTCTTCTTCATCTAGTCACCTCGTTTTCGCGGACCGACTCGTAAGGTCGAGCCGATGGAGCAGTTGCAAGCATAAGTCGAAATGGAAACCGACGAAAGGCCCGGCCTTTTAGCTTTTGCGCCGGGCCTCCTCGCGCTGTTTTCTTTTTTTCTCGAGCTGCTCGACGAACCGGACGCGGTTTTCGGCCAGCTCCCGGCGCAGCTCCTCCTCGGCGTGATCCACCTCCTCGAGGTCGTCCCCTTGCAGGGCGTTTTGGTACTGTGCCAAGAAGGGAAGGTCGTCGATGATCTCCTCTTGAAGCGTGTCCTTGTCGGGGATCACTTTGCGGCGATCGACGACCTTGCAGTCGACGGCGCCGCCAAGAAGGCGGATGACGGCGATGACGACGTCTCTGAGGCCTTCCTTGTCGAGGTTTCGCAGCAACATCTCCATGCGATCGATTGGGTTGCGTTTGGGATCGGCGCAAAACGCCGGATCCTGCGCCCAGTAGTCGATGAGACGTGAGCTGCGGTTGCCCCAGATGGCACACAGCTGCGCCTTCGAGTGCTTGCGCGCCGCATCGAAGATTTCCCAGCTTTTCATCTGCATCCCCTTTTAGAACGTCGAGACTCGATTCTACGGCGCCTGGGCAAAATGGTCACGCGGGAATCACTCGCACGCGTCGATCCCTTCGAAGCTCCCGGTGAGATCGCCGAAGGTGGTCTCCCCCGGGGAGTACAAATGGATGGGGTGGGGGATCCGGAAGGTCAGCTTGCCGCCTTGTTTCTTAGAGGTGTTCTCGGCTTCGCTGACGATCACCGAGCCGCCGTAGGCCACGGCCAAGACGCACTGAGACTGGGTCTTGTTGTCCAGGGCGATGACCGAGGCGGCCACGTCCTCACCCATGGAGTAAGCGCCCGGAAAGAGCTCATCGGTCAAAAAGATCATCTGGACCATGGGGCTGGCCGGCATCATCCCCTTGTTCGTGTACTGGAGAATGAGGATCTGTCCGCCTCCGCCCTCTGTGGGCATGTGCCACCCGTAGGTCATGTTCACCCCGGCTCCTGGAGGTGGAAATTCCACCTCGCCCACGTGACCGGAAAAGACCGCCTTGGGCAAAACGTCCATGGAATGGGCCGCGATGTACATCTGGTCTTCTATCTTGCTCCCGTCGAGCAGGAATCGAATCTTCGTGGAATCGACCGGCTGGATAGCTCCGGCCGCCTCCGCCTTCTGCTCGCCGTAGTAGCAGTCATCGAAGCTCCAGGCGCCCTCCTGCGAACAGACGGCTTGCCCTTGGGGGAAGCCGGGGTCTAAGTCGGCGCAGGCGGCCGTCGCCTCCGGCTCACACGGGTCTTCGTCCACAGACTCGATGGGCTCGGGCTCGACCGCGGGCGGATCCGAGCCCTCAGGCGATTGTGTGTCCGCAGGGGCCGTGTCTGGCCCCATTTCACCCGAGCCCGTTTCGCTGTCCTCGTCCGCATGGTCGACGGTTGTATCCACGGTCTGCGAATCGGTCGCGCTGTCGCTGTGTTCGTCGTCCGCCGAAGAGGGCGAGCCGGATTGACATGCCGTCGCGATGAAGGCTGCGCCCGCGATGGTAAGCAAGGCAAAGTCTCGTTTCATTGATGTTTGCTCCGGTTCGAATGTGTTCCCGGGCGATTATAGTGAGGAATGGTAAAAAATACAGCGTCAAACCACGGGGGCGTACAAGGTGCTCCCGTCTTCTTCCCTGGTCCGAAGTAGCTGTTTGCTTCGAAAGGCTTCGAGCTCCTGTGCGACTGTCTCTTCGGGCAAGGCGAGCTCGGAGGCGATCGTTTCGAGCGAGCGCCAAGGG
>JAABTR010000658.1 GCA_011389755.1 Deltaproteobacteria bacterium
GTCCAAGAAGTCGCGAACCTCCCGGCCCCGCTCTCCCACCAGACACACCACGCACGCGTCGACCTTCGAACGACGCGCCAGAAGCCCGAGCAAGGTGGACTTGCCTGCGCCCGCGCCGGCGAACAGGCCGACCCTTTGACCCTGGCCGAGAGCCAAGAGGCTGTCTATCGACCGGACCCCCGTGACCAGTTGGGTGTCCACGGGGCGGCGGGACAGAGGATTGGGGGAAGGGCGCTCCAGCTCCCAGCGCTCGACATCTTTGAGCGGCCCTTTGTCGTCGAGAGGGTCTCCCAAGGGGTCGATGATGCGTCCGAGCAAGCCGCGGCCACACCGTATGGTCGGCCCCGCAGGCGCCGTGACCACCGGATCGCCCGGCCCCATGCCCGAGATCGAAGCCAGGGGGAAGAGCTTGACCGAGGTGGCGTCGCACGACGCGATCTGGGCGGGCACCTTCTTGCCGCCGGGAAGGTGGATCTCCACGCGCCGGCCGATGCGGCCTTTGGGAAAGTCGGCTTCGATGCAGACATCCGAGACGCCCACCACGGTCCCGCGTTTGACCGGAACCTGGGCGCTGTCCACGGCTCGTGCCATGGACTCAAAATCGATGACTTTATCTGACATAGACCCATTCCTAGCCGTTACTGGTTTTCGGAGCAAGCAAAGCGCGAGCGCACGAGCGCACAAACCCACCGCGCGCACGAGCGGAAAAGCCCCGTTTGCGCCGCGCGGGGGATGGGGCAAACTGAACTGTTGGTGCTTTGCAATGGGGGCAAAAAGAGAAGAGGAACTCATGGCGCACACGGGAGCTCCCCATTGGAGCGACGTCGAGACAGCGGACGGCAAGCGGCTGGAGGCTCTCCTCGAGAAGATCACAGAGGTCTGCTCGATCCCGGCGAGCGCCCAAAAGGTGCTGGAGCTGACACGGGATCAGTTCGCCGATCTGCCCTCGGTGGTCGAAGCCCTCGGCGAGGACCCGGCGCTGGCCATGGAGGTCTTGCGCATCGCCAACAGCCCCTTTTTCGCCCAGCGAAAAAAAATCACCTCTATCCAGCGGGCGGTCTTGATTATCGGCATGCAGGAGCTCAACACCATGGCGGCCGCAATGGCCATGCTCGCGGCGTTCCCCAGCAACGAAGAGCTGTCGGAGCACCTGCACGACGCGGCGCTCGTTTCGGCGACGATTGCGAGGCTCATCGCGGCGGATATCGAGGGGCAGGACCTCTCGACGGTGTTTTTGTGCGGGCTCTTGTGCGAGATCGGTGCGATGGCGTGCTTTAGCGTGGACGGCAGACACTATGTCGAGATTTGGCACAGGGCTCAAGGGGACTTCGCGTCTCGGGCGGAGCTTGAGAGAAAGCGCTACGGAGCCACCAGCGAGGAGATAGGCTTTCGCTTGCTCGTGCGCAATCGCATCTCCGAAGAGGTGGCCCACGCGGTCTTGCCCAGCGGTTTGACCCCGCCGGACGGTTTGAATCTTTTGGCCCGGATCACTGGGGTCGCGAAACGCCTGACGCCGGCTCTGTATGAGGCTCAAGAGAGCGAAGAGGCCGCTCGCAGGGTCTTTGGCGAGACCGTGCCCTCTTTGTGCGAGGGCTTTTTGGAGGGCGCGCTCACCCCCCGCAAGCTCGAGACCATCGCGGTGGAGGCCGCCGCGAGTCAGGAGATAGAGATCCCAGGAGACTTCGGCAGGGTCGATGAGCTGGAGCTCGATGTGGCCGTCGAGGAACACGCCGAGGAACCCGAATCATCGGCCCGAGCGTCCGAGCCGGGCGAAGAGCCGCGGGAGTCTTCGAAGCCGGACGGAGATAGCGACGAGCCTCTAGACGAAGCGTCGGGGTTTTTCGGTAAGCTAAGAGGGCTGTTTCGCAGGAAGAGCTAAGAGACTTTGGGGATCACACCTCGAACTTGATGCCCTGAGCCAGCGGCAGCTCGGTGGACCAGTTGATGGTGTTGGTCTGGCGGCGCATGTAGGCCTTCCAGGAGTCGGAGCCGGCTTCCCGTCCGCCGCCCGTCTCCTTCTCGCCGCCGAAGGCGCCTCCGATCTCGGCGCCCGACGTGCCGATGTTCACGTTGGCGATGCCGCAGTCGGACCCGGCGTGAGACAAGAAGGTCTCGGCTTCGCGCATGTCCCGGGTGAAGATCGACGATGAGAGCCCTTGAGGCACCTCGTTGTGCAGGGCGATGGCCTCATCCAGGGTCTCCCATTCGACGAGGTAGAGGATCGGCGCGAACGTCTCGTTGTGGACGATCTCGGTCTGCCGCGGCATCTTGATGATCGTGGGTTCGACGAAGCAGGCCCCTTTGTCCTCGAGGCGCCTGCCGCCGCACAGCACCTCGCCGCCTTCTTGTTTTGCCTTCTCGACGGCGTCCATCATCTCCTGAACGGCAGACTCGGTGTGCAGCGGACCCATGAGGGTGCCCTCTTCGATGGGATCGCCGATGGGCACTTGCTTGTAGGCGCTCACGAGCTTGTCGGTGAGCTCTTTGGAGATGGCTTTGTGCATGAGGATTCGCCGGGTGCTGGTGCAGCGCTGCCCGGCGGTCCCAACCGAGCCGAAGAGGATGGCGGGCACGAGCATTTTCATGTCGGCGTTTTCGGTGGCGATGATGGCGTTGTTGCCGCCGAGCTCCAAGATCGTGTTGCCCAGGCGGGAGGCGACCACCTCGGAGACGTGCTTGCCCATGGCTGTGGAGCCGGTAAAAGAGACC
This sequence comes from Deltaproteobacteria bacterium, assembly GCA_011389755.1. GTDB lineage: Bacteria > Myxococcota_A > Polyangia > JAAYKL01 > JAAYKL01 > JAABTR01. The sequence goes on from JAABTR010000658.1 coordinate 2,710, forward strand.
AGCGGGACGCGATGGTCTTTGATGAGCTTCTCCCCGACCGATCGCCCAGGGCCCACCACCAGGTTGAACAGGCCGTCGATGTCGTGCTCTGCCATGACCTTGTTGACGATATGCTGCACGGCGACGCCGGTCAGCGGGGTGGTCGAGGCCGGCTTCCACATGGTGACGTCGCCGCAGACCGCGGCGAGGGCCGCGTTCCATGACCAGACGGCCACCGGGAAGTTGAACGCCGAGATCACGCCGATGATGCCCAAGGGATGCCACTGCTCGTACATTCGGTGCATGGGCCGCTCGGAGTGCATCGTGTTGCCGTAGAGCTGCCGGGACAGACCGGTGGCGAAGTCGCAGATGTCTATCATCTCCTGGACTTCGCCCAGGCCCTCCTGGCGGATCTTGCCCATCTCGAGTGAGACCAGCTCGCCCAGCGGTTCTTTGAGCTCTCGCAGGGCGTTTCCGACCTGCCGGACCACCTCACCGCGGACCGGCCCGGGCGTCATGCGCCATTTTTTGAACGCCGCTTGGGCCTTGTCCATGACCGCGTCGTAGGCCTTTTCATCGGCCTGGATCACCGCGGCCAGCGCTTCACCGGTGGCCGGGTTGTAGGACACGAGCTTTTCACCGCCCGAATCGATCCAGCCGTTTTGTCCCCAGCACGCGCCGAGGTTGACCTCTTTAATGCTCAATTTTTCGAGAATCGATTTCGTTTTGTTCATCGCTTCTCCTTTGGAGATCGCCCGCGCGGGGCGACTTGGTCTGTGGTTTTAAAAAAAGGGGCCTCTCAGTCTTTGGCCAGGGAGGGGTAGCGGTAGTCCGACAGCGGCACAAAGGTCTCTTTGACCGTGCGCATGCTGGTCCAGCGCTGCAGGTTGAGCGCCGAGCCGGCTTTGTCGTTGGTACCGGAGCCGCGGCTGCCGCCGAAGGGCTGCTGACCCACCACGGCGCCGGTGGGCTTGTCGTTGATGTAGAAGTTGCCGGCCGCGTGGCGCAGGGCCTTGTAGGCGGTCTCGACCGCGTAGCGATCGTCTGCGAAGATGGCGCCGGTCAGGGCGTAGATGGAGGTGCCGTCGCAGAGCTCCAAGGTCTTTTCGAACTCGTCGTCGGGGTACACGTAGACGGTGAGCACCGGTCCGAAGATCTCCTCTTCCATGGTCTTGAAGTGGGGATCCTTGGCCACGATGACGGTGGGCTCGATGAACCACCCCTTGCTCTTGTCGTAGCCGCCTCCGCACAGGATCTCGGCGTCTTCGTGACCTTTGGCGTAGTCGATGTAGCCGGTGATATCGTTGAACGCGCCTTCGTCGATCACGGCGCTCATGAAGTTCTCGAAGTCGGCGGGGTCACCTTGTTTGATGGTCCCGACGGTCTCGACGAGCTGCCCCTTGACCCGATCCCACAGGGACCGCGGGACGTAGGCCCTGGAAGCCGCGGAACATTTTTGTCCCTGGAACTCGAAGGCGCCCCGGACCATGTTGTGCACCAGGGAG
>JAABTR010000659.1 GCA_011389755.1 Deltaproteobacteria bacterium
TTGCACGTGTCCGAACAGTATTTCCCATGACCAGGTTGGTATTCGTGGCAGTCACTGCCACTGTTGTCGGGCGAGTCACCGCCGTTTGCCTTTATACAAAAATCGGTGCCGTCTTGTTGCTCGCACACCAAACCCTGCATGCAATTGGAGTCCTTATCGCAGTCTCCCTCGCCTTCCTTGCACTTGCACGTGTCCGAACAGTATTTCCCATGACCAGGTTGGTATTCGTGGCAGTCACTGCCACTGTTGTCGGGCGAGTCGCCGCCGTCTTGTTTCTTCAGACATCTGTTGTCCAATTGCGGACGTATTTTGCAATAAAGCCCCGACATGCAGTCGCTATCGCTTTGGCAACCCAGCTCCAACCAGCTGCATTGACAAGAATTGCTGCATTTGCCCTCACATCCGCTCTTCTTCTCGACAACGGAGACTTGGTCCCAATCGCCTTTCTCATCGTAGTCGTTTTTTTCACATGACAGGAAAAAAAACGATGCGACAAGACAGGTTGGCATTAACGCCGCCTTTTTTAACAACCTTACCTTGCTGCCCATGTGAGCCTCCTTTTGCATGCTGTCCCTTTCGGGTCCAGTGTGGCTTCTTGTGCGCAAACATCCTAAGAAAACTCTGCCAGTGTCGTCCCTGTGCATTAGATTTCGCCTTTTTCCTCTTTACGGCGCTCGCGAGCGCCCAATGCACCTTCCATGATAGCATACTTATGCACCCTGGGTACGCCAAAAAGCATAAATATGCGTTCTGCTTATGCTGCAAGCTCGGCTGGCTATCGGAAAAGTGGGAGCGGTTCGAGGAGCGCATCTTCGATGTACTTCGCCGACGGAGTCGTCCTCGGCAGCCGCGGCTTCGTGAAGCACCATCTCGACGACCTCGTCGACAAGGGCGTTTACAAGAGGCGCAAGAACCCTATCGAACACGACACCATCGACTGGTACTCCCTCCGGCCGCAAAAGGACATCTGTTGAGATAGAATCCAGAACTCGAAGCTCCGACCCCGGTGTGCGGCAAGGTCGGGACGTTAACTAGGTCAACTAAGGGCAACTACGGGAGACCGTCCCCAATCCCGGTCCCCAATCCCGGCCCGGGTTGCACGGAAAGAGTTCGTCCTCTCCCCTGAGCAACCGTCAGAATCCGTTGTTGATGTACAGCCCCGTGAAGGCGAAGAGGTTGACCAGTACGTGAGCCAAGCTGTTCGCCACGATGTTTCCGGTCCTGCGGCTGGCATAGCTCCAAAGAAGGCCCATCACGGTGGCGCCCCCTACCAACGCTCCGAAGCCGCCGTGGTAAGTGATGCCATCGATCAGGAAAAGGGAGATATGCCAGGCACCGAACAACCCCGTCGCGAGCCAGAGCCCGATCCGGGCATCATCCCGAAACTCCCTCAGGTAGAGACCTCGCCAGTACAGCTCCTCGACGAAGCCGTTGATCGCCGCCGTGACGACGGCAAGGAGCAAGATCTGTTGAGTGATGGAGGCGACGGTCGGCACAAAGGCGATGAAGAAGACGCCGAAGGTGGGGATGAAGCAGAGCGAATAGCAAAGGATCCGTGGTCGGGTCCACGCGCCGAGCTTGAATAACTCGCGCAGGTAACCCTCGCTCCCACGAGACAGCCATCCGGTCACAATGAGCGTGTATCCCCAATACAGTCCAAGGCCGATCAGGAACCCGAACCGAGGGCCCCAAAGCCTTGTCGTGATCTGGAACGCTACCAGCGTGAAGGGGATGAGGAGAACCGACGAACCCAGCAGGACGCGTTTGCTACTTAGATTCATTGAATGCGCCTCCGGTTTTTGTCATTTGCCCCGCTCGGCTCGCCGACGACCGCGCCGACAGCGCCAATAGGATACCGAACATGGCGAGGAACGTCCACTGCCCCAAGTAGCTTTGGGCAAACTGGGGACGCTCCGTGCGGCGGCACAGACCGGCGGAGCGTAGAGGATGAAAGCTTCTACCGGTCGCCGCAACACCTCGGCCCCATAACTTTTTTTGTTTCGCCCCCTGATACACACCGATCTAAGATGCCTATTGCTTGGTGAAGGGCGAAGACCATACCTCGACACTGTCGACCCAGAAATAGAGGAGATTGCCTTCGATCTTGTACTGTTTGTAGGCAGGAATGCCGTTGTCGACGAACAGCTTCAGCTGCCCGCTCTCGATGGTCCATTTCCACTCGACCTCGTCGCCCAAAATCCCTTGAACACAGGTCCCGTCGCTGTTGAATCTCCAAAAGTAGTCCCCGTCGTCTGACGAGAACAGCCAGGTTCCAAAAAGCTCGGGATCGAGGTCCGAGGGCGGCGTGTCGGAGTCGGTTTGGGGCTCGGTGTCGGGCTTTTGCGCTTTGAGAACGAGGCTGTAGGATTCGCCTGTGTCGTGACGGACGAGGCGCAGCTGTGCGGTGCCGAAGACCTCGACGCTGAAAGTGACCGCGCTGTCTTGTGCAATCGAGCTCGCAGCCGGTGAACAAGACACGTTGGTTCCTTGGCAGTGAAGCGACGTAGAAAACGGGACTCGAGTCACGGTCGCCGTGACATCGAATCGCTGCGATTCCTCGGAAGCCGCGCTCTTGGGGGTTGTTTCGACGCTGATTGTCCCAAGGAGAGGCGGCCCTGTCAGCGCGATGGCGTTGTCAGGTCCGAGCTGATGGCCTCCAACCTCTTGCGGGAGCCTGCCTTCTCGCACCACGACCACTTCGCAGATCTCGCCGTTTGCGAAATGGGGAACCGGCAAGGAGGCGCTTTGTACCGTGGCGGTTCCAGCCTGCGGGACGTCTTCGAGGGTTCCGCCCAGAAGAGCGATCTTTTGCGCGAGCTTGACGGAGGGGCCAAACTGGCTGCGCAGCGCGTCTGCGAGCTCTTGCATGAGGGCGACCGCGGCATCCTCGATGTCTTTCGGGTTCACGTCGGAAGGGTCTTTCGAGGCGCGCTCGATGCGCTCGAGTGCTTCTGAAGGCGAGGTGGGAGTGGTCTCGGTCGGTAGGTCCTCTTTGTCTCCTGCGGTGACATAAACCGTGACGTTGCGCTGCGCGATGTCGGTGGGATTCATTTCGGTCGCTGTCAGGGTCAGGTCAGCCACAGCTCCGGGAACGCCGCCTTGAATGCTTCCGACGCCGCCTGTGACGGATTGAACGAGTGTGACGGTCTGCGCCACGGCAAATTCACCGCCTTCGTTTGCGATGTCCGGGATGTCTTCTCTGGCTTCTTCGAAGCGCTCCTGAACCGCGTCAGAGACAGCGGAGTCGGGGCTCGAAAAACTCGATTCGTTCCAGGCTTCGACCTGTGAGGTGATGGTCCTTCGCTGGGCTCGTGGCTGGCTGTCAAACGCGTCGATGATGTCCGAAGATGAGGCGTCGTCAGCGACGTCGACCCCGTTTTTTTTAAGAATGTCGATGACCGCTTCGCGGCTCTGCTCGTCGCCGTTCGCCGTCGTGTGAACCATGCGTTCCGTGTTCTTGGCGAGCTCGGCGAACCCCTTCAAAAAGCGATAGGCGCCGATGGACAAAGTGGCGACTGCCAGGGTCTCGAGGACGAGCGGTTGCCGGATGCGACCGTATCGCTCCGATGGCGACGTTTCCAACGGGAAATTTTTTGACTGTCGGTCCAAAAACGCGCGCCGGCTGGTCTCCATGTCGTGAGCGCGCAGCGCCAGCGTCGCGACTTTGTCCGTGTGCTCCTCGAGGAGGACGCGAAGCTCGTCTCGGGCTTTTCTCATGGCGCCGATGTCGGCGGCGCTTCGAAGAGGCGCCTCTCGAATCGCTTCGCACGTGTCGGCGATGCCGTCTTCGTCGAAGAACGCCTTCGCGATCTCGAGCGCTGTCTCGTGAGTGCCTGTGCCGGCCTCGTTGAATTGAACGAGATCGGGAGCCGCGCCTGCCGGCGAGGAGTCCAGTGACTCCGGGCTGCCAGAATCGCTTTTGCACGAGGAGATGAGGAAGATGAACCCAATGAGCGTGATAACGTGTCGATTCATGTGCGCAGCTCTCCCTTTTTAGACGGTGCGCCGGCCGCACCGTCACCTGATCCTCTAAGCGTAGTATCGCATCGGCAGCCTGTCGATCGACCCCAGGAAGGGGGTCGTGTTCGCGCCTCTCACCATCCCCAGCAACCGGTTCTAGAACGCACCCGCCTGGTTAAAAGACAAAAGGTATGATCGCCTTGCGCTGAG
>JAABTR010000660.1 GCA_011389755.1 Deltaproteobacteria bacterium
GGGTCTCGCAGAAGACTCGGAATACCTAGTCGGGAGTAGCTTCCGCGTTTATGAGCGAGACTTTCAGGGTCTGACTACAAACCGAGTACCAGTCACCGTCACCCTCGCGGGCTTCAACATGAAAAGTCGTCAACCCTTCGCCGAATAGTCTGATACCGGCTGGGAAGTTCGTGAAAAACTGCGCTCGTTGCGGCGTCAGCTCACCGCCGACCGTCATGATCACGTCCCTGGGACCGTCTTCCCTTTCACGGACGAAGCGCAGCGCCAGGCCGCCCTCCGGTTCTGACGTTCGTTCAAGGACCGCTGCGAAGGCAAACCGGGGGTACAGCGCCGGAAACGCCGGCGTACTGACCTCGTAGATCGCGTTGATAGTCGACAGGGAGTCGTTGGTGCTGTGAACCACGTTCTCGCACAGAACAAACCAGCGGCAAGTATACACGTCCAGAATCTCCTATGCTGTTTGGCTTTGTGGCGCGGGATAAGGAAGCTCCGATCCAAAATAGCTTTTTCTGCTGGAAACGTTCGACACTGCAATCGCGCTCGGCCATTCCTGCGACGGAGGCGGCAGTGTCTTGCTGAAGGTGTGCGCTGCCGTGACGACTTTGGCGGCAGTCGGCAGCGGGGAGGCGCTTTCAACACCGAGGAGAGACTCCAGCGGGATTCCGAGTCCCTCGTGCAGATTTATGATCATCTTTTTCGAAAGCCCTCGTTTCCCGGCAAGCAGCTCCGAAACCTTGGGGGCTGATCCGATGTATGGGATGAGGTCTTTGGGGCGCAGCCCCTGCTGTTCCATTCTGAACTTGATGGCGTCAACGGGGTCGGGTGGCGAAATCTTTGCGTTCTCGTCCTCGTAGGCTTCGATGCTGTCAACCAGCGCCTGTCGTTCCGTCCACAGGTCATCTCCCTCGCGGACAGACCAGAGCTCGTCGAGGCGCTCAAGGGCGGTCTCAAGCTCTTTGTCGTTTCGAATTTTGTATCCAGACATCTTAGAGGCTCCTTAGATTCAGACGGTTATAGTCGGCGTGGGTTACGAAGTACTTGATGTAGACCTCTTGCCCCTCGTACCAAATTTTTACGACAAGCCTGAATCTGTTTCCGCAAATGTTGAACACCACGACCTCATCATTGACTATGCTTGCTTTGGGATACTGATTGACGATCTCCTTTGGGCTCGCCCACTTTGCATTCTTTGCTTCCTGGTACCAGGCCTGTGCCTGGGCGAGGGCTTCTGGTCCAAGTAGCTTCCCTTGGGAGAGCAGAGTCTTTCTGGAAATAATCCGCATCAGTTCCCATTATGGGAATAAGTAACCACAGTTTGCCGGAAACGCAAGCAATATCTGGCTGAGACGGCTTGTGATACCTGCAAATCTGTTCCTTATTCCCGCTTCAGCAAGCGGCGCCCAACGCGTCGACTCACAGTTGCCCATCACGATACAAAACGCCTAACGTGGGTGCAAGATCCCGGTAAATAGGAGACCGAAACCTTCGATTGACTGGTTTGCGCTTCGGCCGCAAAAAGGAAGCGGCTGAGGATGAGCCAGCCCTATGTGGGCCAAGGGCACTGAAGCGGGTTGAACGAGATGAAGTCGCCCAGATCGGTCGCCTCGTCGCTATCCACGTCGTGAGCAACGGTCTTTGTGATCTTAAACCTTTCGCCGAGCGCGGCCTCGAGCTTGTCGAAGGCGAGCCTGCGGCGATCGACCCGCTCGGACGCTTTGGCCTCGATGAGCTCGAGCCTCGTCCCCTTTTCGACAACGAAATCGACTTCGACTCCCCTGTGATCCCGGTAGAAAAAGAGCTCATCGCCCGGTTTGACGCCTCGGCATTTGACGAGCTCACCAAAGACGAACGTCTCCCACACGTGCCCGAAAAGAGGATGGCCGCGCAGATCGCGCTGTGTCTCGATTCCGAGCAGGTGACAAAGCAACCCTTGATCTGCGAAGAATAGCTTGGGTGTCTTGACCATGCGCTTGCCGATATTGGCGAAGTAGGGAGGCAGCAGGTAGACGAGCCCGCTCATCTCAAGAGCGTGGGTCCAGTTGCGGACGGTTTGAATCGCCACGCCCACGTCACGCGCCACGTCGCTCGCGTTAAATAGTTGACCGCTGCGCACGGCAAGGGTTCGCACGAATCTCCTGAAATCCGACAAGTTTCGCACACTCACGATTTGTTTGAGGTCTCTTTCGAGATACGTGCGCAGGTAGCTCTCGAAATAGTCGCGATGGTCGATACCTTCGGTGCCCCAAAGTTTGGGGTAGCCCCCGATCCAAAGATGTTCGCGCAGACCCGGGTGCTCGCTTTGGCGAATCTCCTTAGCGCTCAAGGTCTCGAGATTCAAAACGGCGATTCGGCCCGCTAGACTGTCGCTGACCGATTCCATCAGCTCGAAGCGCTGGCTTCCGGTCAGGAGCCAGCGGCCGAAGGCTTGTCTGTCCTCGTCGACGACGATTTTTAATTCTCGGAAGAGCTCGGGAACGTATTGCACCTCGTCGAGAACGGTCTGCCCCTGACGCGCCGCCAGGAATCGCGCCGGTGCCGCTCGCGCGGCCTCGACCTGCCGTAAATGGTCGAAAGTGATGTACTCCGCGTTTGGGAAACGGCGTTTCAGTAAAGAACTCTTGCCGGTTTGTCGCGCACCGGTGACCATGACCACCGGGCGACTTGCAGCCAGTGACTCGAGCTTGTCTCCGAGTGTCCTTTCGATCCACATGTAATCAATTTTTACGGCAAGATGTGTAAAATTGCTAATTGAAATAGCAAATATCCCGAACTTAGAGAAGTGATGTTGCGCGCTGGACCGGCCAGACGCGTGGGTTGCAGGTGGTTGGGAATAAATAGGTGACGGGTAGATGAGACACAAACCTTAAGTTGCGTGTCATCCCTCCACAAGATAGTCGATGTAGCCCTCGTCTCCCGGCGTGTATAATAGGTCGGAGTTGGGTGGCAACAGTTCGCCGCCCCGCCTCATTTTTGACACGAGCTTGGGATTGGAGATGAACGGACGCCCAAAGGCGACCAGATCGCCCTTGTCCTCGCGTAGATCCCGCTCGGCGCGATCGCGCTCGTAACCTCCCGAGAGAATGAGAGTCCCGTTGAACTGTTTACGCAGCATCGCTTTGACCTCGTCGCTCACCGGAGGCGCGCCCATGGAGCTGTGATCGACGATGTGCAGGTACGAAAGTTTTAGAGAGCTCAGCTCGTCGGCGAGCTTGCGGTAGAGCTCATCGTGCTCGTCGTCGGGCCCCATCCCGTTGAACGCACCGTAGGGGGAGATTCGCATTCCCACGCGCTGACTGTCGATGCGGCGGGTGACCTCGCGGGCAACCTCCACGGCAAAGCGAATGCGGTTTTCCACGCTGCCGCCCCAGCGGTCGGTGCGCGTGTTCGAGGCGGTGTTCAGGAACTGATCGATGAGGTAGCCGTTGGCGCCGTGCAGCTCAACACCATCGAGACCGGCCTCGAGGGACAGCTGTGCAGCGCGGGCGTACTCTTCGATGGCCTGCTCGATGTCATCTTCGGTCATCTGCTTGGGCGCGGGGTGGGGTTTGGGGCCTTCGGCGTCGGTGTACATTTCGCCCGGAGCGGCGACGGCGGACGGCGCCAGGAGCGTCGCGCCGGCAGGGAGGTTGAGCGGATGTCCCACTCTTCCGGTGTGCATCAGCTGTACCAAGATGTGCCCGCCACCCTCGTGGACCGCGTCGGCCACGCGCTTCCAGCCGGCCACGTGGTCGCCGTTGAAGAGCCCGGGAATGCGCGGGTAACCCAGGCCATTCGGAGATGGAGAGGTCCCTTCAGTGATGATCAATCCGGCCTCGGCCCGTTGTCCATAGTAGGTGGCCACCGACTCGCCGGGTACGTTGCCGTGGCTGCGGTTGCGGGTCATGGGCGCCATCACGACGCGATTTTTAAGTTTTAGATTGCCCAGTTGGTACGACTCGAAAAGCTTTTCGCTCATTGTATTCACCTTTGGCTGCGGATCGCGCAGCTCGACGCGTTTCTTTTATCGGGAAACGTGTCCATCGAAGGTGGAAAGTCAACAAAAAGTTCATGATTAAACTGGGTCCATCTGCAAAAAAATCAGGTTTGCCAAATCGACTGCGTCTCGTACTTTCGCATGCACTCTGCGGCGCGGTTGATTTGCCGCTCGGCCGCATACATCGTTGAGG
>JAABTR010000661.1 GCA_011389755.1 Deltaproteobacteria bacterium
CGACCCGTCCGGGGCCCAGACCCACCGCTCCCGATCCTTTCGAGCGGCGGACGCCGGCCAGGGGCATCCCGGTGGCGCGCCCTGTTCCCACTCCTTCCCAGGGGGTGTCGGTCGTCAAGTCCATCCCGATCAAGAGCGAAAAAGCTCCAGGCGCCGAGGGCCCCGCGCAGGTGGCCATCGAGATCGAGTCCAACAGCGAGCCGGAGGAGACCACCTTCACGGGGCCTTTGTCCAAAGTGGGGATGAACGCCCGCGACCGAGAAAGCCCCAAGCCGGTGGAAACCGCGGTCGTCAAGCAGCGCAAGGTCGTCAAGTAAAGGGGACGGGCGGCGGCCGCCTGCAAACCGAGCTACAAGGAGCGGATGACCGATTCTCCGTCGAGGACGCGCCCGAGCACTTCGGCGAGGTTTTCGAGGTTGAAAGGTTTCTCGATGAAGCCCCCGCGGTGCACACGCAGCTTCTCGAGGACGTCGTTCTCCGGGGAGACCCCTGAAGACAAAACCACCCGGGCCCGGGGATTCATCTGCATGATCCGCTCGAAGGTCAAAGAGCCGCTCATGCCTGTCATGCGCATATCCAAGAGCACCAGGTCGATGTCGGTGGTGGAGCTTTCATAGGTGTCGAGGGCCGATTGGCCGTCTTCCACGGGGATGACCTGGGCTCCGAGCTCCTCGAGCATCATGGCCACGATGATCCGGAGGCGCTCTTCGTCTTCGGCGAGGAGTACGGTTTTGCCTTGCAGCGGATATTCTTCATTTGTCTTGTTCATGCTAACCCCGAGCTGGTCGTTTGACGTGACAATACTTATTATAACCCCACCGCGGGGCTCACGGCGAGGCCCACTCGCAGGGACAAAAAAATCTGCGCGATGAGAAAGGGGCGCCTGCGTGATAACATTGCCTTTGATACAAAGGCGTTTTGCAGGGAGTTGTCAAGCGAGCTCCGACGAAAAAAGGGAAAAGATTTATGGATACGAACAGTTCCCGACTTAAGTCACGATCTCATCGGGTCTTGTTCGCGGTGATAGCCGAGTACGTGACCACGGGCAAGCCCGTCAGCTCCGCGGTGGTGGCTGCGAAGAAGGGGCTCGCGATGTCGCCGGCCACGGTGCGCAGAAAAATGCAGGAGCTGACTGAGAACGGGATGCTCGTTCAACCCCACACCTCCGCGGGGCGCGTCCCGACGGATCACGCCTTTCGGCTGTTCGTAGACACGCTCACCGAGAATCACGGTCGCCTCGATGAGGGCACTAAGCGCGCCATCACCGAGGGGATGAGCCGCCTGAACCCGGGTGAGCACCAATCGTGGCAGAGCGTGGTGCGCCTCTTGTCGAGCGTCTCGGACAAGGTGGCCCTCGTGTTGACCCCCGCGTTTTGCGAATCGGTGCTCCGGCAGCTCCGCTTCGTCCCGTGCGGGCCGAAGACCCTCTTGGCGGTCCTCGTGACCCGAGAGGGGCTCGTCCACAACTCCTACGTGGAGGCGGAGGGCGCCGTAGACGACAGGGAGCTGGAGAGGATACACAACTACCTGGGGCGCCTCATCGAGGGGAAATCCCTCAACGACGTCCGAGAGGTCTTGCGCGGCGAGCTCGAGGACGCGCGTCGGCAGCAGGACGTTCTGCGAGAGAAGGCCTCTATCCTGGGCGCGGCCGCGGTCGAGTCGAGTGTCGACAAGACCTCGGAGCTCGTGGTCGATGGTCGCGTACACCTGGTCGGGCATCCGGAGCTCAAGGGGCGCTTCGAGGAGCTCATCGAGTTTCTCGAGGAGAAGAGCCGCATCCTGGAGCTCCTCGATAGAGCCGCTCGGACCGGAGGCGACCCCATCGTCATCATCGGTCACGAAGGCGGACGTGGCTTCGAAGGGTGCGCCATGGTGACCGCCCCGTTCGGTGGCGGCGGCGAAGGCCGGGTGGGGATCTTGGGATCCATCCGCATGGACTACTCCGCGGCCATGTCCCTCGTCGCCATGTCGGCGCAATTTCTCTCGAGGATCATAAGCCCGGACGACGGCAAGTGAGCGAAAAGAGCGTCACTCGCTCTCCACCGCCCGGCGGATGGCGCTGAGCATCACCATATTGCTGCCGGCCATGAAGCCGTGCTCGAGATAGGGCTCTCGTTTGATGCTGGTCTTGAGGATGGGGGCGGAGCGGCCGAGGTCGGCCCAGCCGTGGTAGGCGAGGATCGTGGAGTCGGCCCCGTCCTCGGCGAGCTGCCAGGACCACTCGGCGTCTTTGAGCTCGCCGCTCAAGGCTTGGACCCGCACACCGGTGGGGGTGAAGGTCATGAGGTTGCGGGACCCGAGCCCGAACACGGAGAGCCCGAAGTTCCAAGAGAACTCCACTTTTTGTTTGTCGCGCTCGTGAATCTCCAGCTCGGAGATGGCGCTGAGCATCTTCGGGTACAGCTGTGGGCTCGCCACCGCCGCGAGCACCTTGCCCTTTTTCGCCTTGAGCTTTTTGAGGGCCGTGACCTGGTCCATGCGGCCCCCGGGCACCGAGCGGGTCAGCACCACCATGCCTCTTTGGAGCACCGGCCGAAGCGCCCCGATGTCGGCCTTTGACAGCGGCTTGGTCGGAGCGGCCCCCCGTTTGCCCTTGGTCCGATGCGGGTCGAGGGGTTTGCCCGCGGCCATGCGCTCGGCCATGGTCTTGATGCCCTTGATCATCACGATGCCGATGGCCACGTTCATCGCCTGGCGCATGACGGGGCTTCGTCCCACCAAAAAGCGGATGAGCCACTCGGAGCTGTCCACATCCAGAAGGCCGCTGACCACGAGGATGGTGTGTTTCTCGCCGTCCGCGTACATCTGGAGCCTAAAATCACCCGAGCCGATGTTGCTCTTGGTCACGTGGACGTCCACCCGCCGCGGGGGATAAAGGGCCATGGTGTTGACGCCCGTGAAGCTGAAGAGCTTGTGCCGCGAGGCCCACGACCAGGCGCGCGAATTGTCGTGGGATTGCAGAACGTTGTTCTCCTTGAAGAGCGTGGAGATGTAGTAGAAGTTCTCGGGGTTCTCCAAGGCCTTGAAGATGAGCTCCCGCGAGGCGGCGACGCGGATCGCGGACGTCATCGCCCGGGGCTGGCCTTTGGCGTCGGTCTCGCTCAAGGTGACGGTGCCGTAGCGCTCGAGCAGCGGCCTGACCGACAAGAGCTCCGCTTTGGACAGCCCCCCGATTTTTGCGGCCTGAGCCGGAAAGCCCACGCTCAGAACCAGCCCGGCGACCAGGGAGAACAGAGCCTTCGCGAAAAGGGGCGGGCTCGGGAGGTGACCGGGCATTTTGTTTTTCTTCGCTTTCATATGAAGGTAGACGCGCGGCCGCGTCGGATCATTCACATCTTTACTCACAGCAGGAGCTGCGGCCGAGCTCGCAACACCGCCGCCTGTCTCGCTGCGCCCCGTCGGAGTCGGACTGAGCCTCGAGGGCGCGCGCGCGCAGCTCGAGGACGGGCGGATCGTCGGGGGTGAGCACCAAGATGACGTCGGCGATGGAGGCGGCGTCATCTTGTCGCCCCTCTTTGAGGGCGCGCTCGAGTTCTTTGCGCAGGCCCTCGGGATCCGTGGGCATGTCGTCTTTTGAGGTCTGCGTCACGGGCTGGGGAAGGGGGATCATCTCTCCGCCCGGGCCCTGTGTCATCGCTTCGGGCGAACCCGGCGCCGGGGCTGTCGTGGGATCCGACGCGCGACCGCGGCTGTCGCGGTCGGACGGCCCGCACGAGAGCACAGAACACGCCGACACGGTGATGATGGTGGCCAGGCGCATCAGTAATACTTGAGGCTGAGGGTGATCCCGGCGCTGACGATGTCGTCATCGGGGGTCAGCATGTAGTCCGCGTCCATCGAGAGCCCGGCGGCGATGTTGGAGTTGACGAAGAACTCCCAGCCCAGCCCGATGCTTCCGTCGAAGCCGAGATCAAACTCGTTTTCCTTGCTGGTGGGCCCGACGTCGTTTTCGATCTCTTCAAAGCGGGTCAAAAGAGCCATGGCCACACCCAGGCGCAAAAACACCCCGCTGTCGCCGAAGAAGTAGGTCACCTCAGGGCCGGGCGTGATGATGAAGTTGGTGTGATCTTGGAAAATTTGCCACCACAGATCCACGTCGAGGGCGAACGTGAGGTTTTGGCTCGCGCCGCCTCCGAGCTGGAAATCGAG